>CAYTYN010000003.1:55321-63880 GCA_964442135.1 uncultured Oscillospiraceae bacterium | reverse complement strand
CTTTGACAAACTGGATGGTTTCAACCTTTCCCCTTACTCCTCGGAATTCATTCTTCCGCTGTTCTCCATATATGACAGGATTTCACGAAATGTTTTAATGTTGAGTTTCATTTTCTGTCTCTCCACTCGAAATGCAAAATGCATCGCAAACCCTGTGTTGACAAGCCATAAAGCAATCCCTGACACCTCCACAAAGGTAGACAGCGGCGTCTTAAAAAAATCAAACTCAGGGGCAGTGGAGATTATGTAGGCAGAGATTAAAATGTCAAGAGCAACTTCTGAAAACAATAAAACAGTAAAAATGTTACCGTCTCGCTTAAATCTCCTCGCCTCATCCTTCTCCTTCCTTACATCGTCTTGCAGAACCTGTTTCTTCATTTTGATAACATCTCCTTTCACCAGAATATCGAGGGAAGTATCGAAAAGCTGGCTTAGCATGATAAGACTTTTCAAGTCAGGATAATTCTTCCCGTTCTCCCAATTTGAGATTGTCTGTCGCGTTACAAAGATCTTGTCCGCCAGCTCATCCTGGGAAAGATTCAAATCCCGTCTGAATTTTTTTATCTGTTTTCCTACTTCCATCTTCGATACTCCTCTTGATATCCCTTAGCATATCTTATGAGATGTTTTCCCGCTATCAAAATCCTTTTCCATACCCGCAACAAGCCTGCAAAAAGTACTTTACATGTGCTGAAAACAAGAAACCTTGCAGATAAATCAGAGGAAATTTCCCATTGGATCTCAAATGATGCACTCATCGCTTCTTTGACATGAGTCGATTGTATCATAAGGATATGGACAAGTCTACATCTTCAGAATTTTCCTTGAAACATACATTGTACAGATGTAGAATAAAGAAAAACTCGCATATGCGAGTTAATTCTTAAATCCACACCGCGTGGAGCCCCTAGGGGCGGTTTGGAAGGTTCTGTATTTGAACCGTTCTTTATTTGAACCTGTAGTGTAATTCCATATGGTAGTCTATGGATTAGCTACAATATACTATGGGTGCAGGGAAATGTCAATACTGAAAAAATGTCGGGAGGGAATAGTTGTGGAAAAGTATTACATAGGACTGGATATAGGAACTAACTCCGTCGGTTGGGCTGTTACCAACGAAAAATATGAAATACCTAAGATAAAAGGCAAAAGAATGTGGGGAATCAGACTCTTTGACAGCGCTCAAACGGCTGAAGAAAGGAGAACATATCGCTCGGCGAGAAGAAGATTGGAAAGAAGAAAGCAACGGATTGATCTGCTTCAGAAACTCTTCGATCGGGAAATGTCATCAATAGATCCTGAGTTTTTCAAAAGGTTAGACGAGAGCAGACTTTATGCGGAAGATAAATCTTGCGGCGGCGCGTTTTCCCTTTTTAACGATAAAGGATACACAGACCGTGATTATTACGACAGATATCCAACAATTTATCATCTCAGAAAAGAACTGATAGAAGATTCGGCACCTCACGATATCAGATTGGTCTACCTTGCTATTCATCATATATTGAAAAATCGGGGACATTTTCTTATAAGCGGAGAGTTGGAGGACGTAAAGGACTTCAATCTAGTTGCTGAGCAGCTTGCTGTAACGTTGGAAGATGAGTTAAGCTTGGAAATGAAAAGAGATTGCTTTGATGGTTTTAAGAATACTCTGCGCGATAAAAATATCCCGTCGAGTGAGAAGGCGAAGAAACTCACTTCTTACTTCGAAATCGAAATAGAGGGAGTCGGAAAAGATGAAATCAAAAGGAGAAAGCAAGCGGCTGAAAACATATGCAAACTGATAGTCGGCAACAAAGGCGATATGAAAAAGATTTTCGCAGAGGAACTCGAAGGTCTTGAGAAGCCATCATTCAGTTTCGGGGATCCTGCTTACGATGATGGTATTCGGCCGAATATCCAAGACATACTTCCTGAAAAGAGTAACGTCATCGACGGTGCTAAAACCCTTTATAACTGGAACTTACTGGCAGACATACTGGATGGAGAAGAATACATTTCAGCAGCTAAAGTTGAACAATACTGTATCCATCATAAAAAACTGATGGAGTTGAAGCGCATTTTAAAGAAATACGTTAGCAGAAGTGTGTATCGGGAATTCTTCGACGGAACAGGTGGAAAGGCCAATTACGCTGCATACATTGGAAGTGTAAAAACATCTGAAAAAAGGCAGAATGTAGAAAAGTGCAGCGAGGATGAGTTTTATAAGAAACTAATGAATATCCTTAAACAGATTGACCCAAGTGAGGAGGACAGGGTTTCTCTGGAAAAGCTCGTTCTTGGCGCTGAAAATAACACTCTGTTACCTCTGCAGAGGAACAAAGATAATGGGATGATCCCTAATCAAATCCACAAGATAGAGCTGAAGAAAATTCTCGAGAATGCAGAAGATTACTTGCCGTTTCTCAAGGAGAAGGACGAAGATGGAATGAGCGTATCCGAAAAGATTATTTCGATATTTTCATTCAGAATTCCATATTACGTCGGGCCCCTCAGCGACCGGCACAAGGAACAAGGGTCAAATTCATGGATCGTAAGAAAGCCTAATGGGAATGGAAAGATGATATATCCGTGGAACTTTGACAAATTGGTAGATCGGGAAAAGTCCAACCATGAGTTCATCCGCCGGATGACAAATAAATGTACTGAGATAAAGGCTGAAGATGTTATTCCTAAGAATTCGCTTCTATATACCAAATACATGGTGCTGAATGAACTGAATAATCTTCGCATACGTGGAAACAAGATATCTGTAGAACTGAAGCAGCGCATATATGATGACCTTTTTAGAAAACATGCCAAAGTTACGGGGAAGAAACTCCTCGAGTATTTGAGGGTAGATGATGCTGATCTTAAGGCAAAGGATCTGAGCGGTTTTGACATTGATTTTAAAGGAAGCCTCGCTCCGCATCTGAATTTTGAGAAGATATTTGGGACGGATATGGCAAAAGACAGTGTTCGCCGCATGGTAGAGGATATAATTCTGTGGAAGACAATCTATGGAGATGATTACCACATGACCGAACACATGATAGAGCAAAAATATGGGGATAGGATAACAGATGATCAGACTAAAGAAATCAAAAGGCTCAGATACGCAGGATGGGGAAAGTTTTCTGAGAAGTTTCTATCCGGCGTTCATGGTATCAATAAAGAAACAGGAGAACAATATTCTATTATACAGGCTTTGTGGGAGACAAACTGCAACCTGATGCAGCTTTTAAGCTCTGCATTTACTTTCCGCGAAGAAATCGAAAGGCTTAACAATGAGAAGCAGTGCACTATAAAGACTATATCCTACGATTCTCTGGTTAAGGATTTAATGGTTTCACCTTCCGCAAAGAGGTCAATATGGCAGGCTATAAAGATCGTAGAAGAGATCCGTCATATAATGGGGGCTGATCCTGATAAAATATTCGTAGAGGTAGCACGAGAAAATGAAAAGAAGGGCAAAGACGGAAAGGGAAAGAGAAGGGAATCCAGAAAGGAAAGACTTCTGCAGCTGTATGAATCCTGTGAAGACGATGTTAAGGGGTTCATAGACGAGATAAAGGAAACAGAAGCGCGAGAATTCGACAGTCTTAAGCTCTACCTTTACTATACTCAGATGGGAAAGTGCATGTACACCGGAGAAGATATAGTCCTAGATCAGCTTATGGATGAAAATTCTATTTGGGACAAAGATCACATTTATCCAAGGTCGTTAATTAAAGACGACAGCCTCGATAATCTCGTCCTTGTAAAAAAGAAGGAGAACGAAAATAAAGGTGGGAAATTACTTTCAGCGGAAATTCGAAACAGCCAGAGGGAGAGATGGACATATCTTTTAAAAATGGGGCTCATCAGCAAGAAAAAATATGACCGGCTGACGAGAACTAAGGATTTTACAGATGATGAACTGGCAGGCTTCATAAACAGACAGCTGGTAGATACGCGTCAGGCATCCAAAGCTGTGGTAGATATCTTGGAGCGGATGATTCCTAAAACCAGGGTGATATATGTAAAATCCGCCACAGTATCTCAGTTCAGGAACCAAGATCTCAATATATTGAAATCCAGACGTGCTAACGACTATCATCATGCAAAGGATGCATATCTCGATATAGTAGTGGGAAATGTTTACGACGCTAAATTCACCTCGGATCCACGAGCGTGGATCGAGAAAACCAAAGATAGAAAATACAATATGAATCGAATGTTCGATTTTGACGTTTACCGCGGTAACACCCGTGTCTGGGAAGGCCCTGCAGACAAAGAGAAGAAGCGTGAAAAGCATGGGGGTACTTTGGATATAGTCAGATCTACCATCAAGAGAAATGACATTCTATACACAGAATATACATACTGCGAAAAAGGAGAACTGTTCAATGCTACTATTGTAAACAAGGAAAAGGCAGCTTCTATAAGTATCAAAAAGGGGCTGCCTACTGAAAAATACGGAGGATATCAATCGGCAAATACTTCATACTTCGCCCTTGTCGAGTTCGACGGAGAAAAAGGTAAAAGGGTAAGGAGGATAATGGAGGTACCCATTTATATAGCTAATATGCTACCCTATGACGACAAAGCTTATATCAATTACTGCACTGAGGTGAAAAAGCTTAAAAAAGTAGTCATATTACGACCTTGTATCAAGAAAAATTCTCTAATACTTGTTGATGGATACCCTATGAGAATATCAGGAGTGTCTGGGGAAGATTTACTGTTTAAAAACGGTTTACAGCCTGTGTTCAACCGTCACGAGGATATGATAAGGCGCATTGAGAAATATCTGGATAAAAACGCCGAGTACGGAGACAATGAAGCCCTCGACGAGACAGATGAGAAAGGCCTTCTGGCTTTGTATGACGATATAACGGAAAAGCTTTCAACCGTGTATGAAAAGAGGCCATGCAATCAGGGCGAAAACATGAGGAAAAATAGACAGTCATTCGTAGATCTTTCCCTTCGAGATAAAGCCATCCTTGTCAACAACGCTTTAAATTTGGTGAGGTGCGATAACAACACCACTGCTGATCTTAGCCTCATACTCTCTAAAAAGAACGACGGAAGTAAATCTGGAAGCAAATCCGGAAGTATGAGTATAAAGAGAAATACAGTCGGGAAAAAAGAACTAATTTTAGTAAATCAATCTGTAACCGGTATCTATCAGACGGAGATAAAGCTGTAAATGAGCTGGAGAACGGTAGTAATTACGGGCTGTGCAAAGCTCGATTATAAAATGGATTATATGGTTGTGAGAAAGCGTGATAATACAATCCGTGTACACCTTAGCGAGATTGGACTTATCATGATTGAGTCTACAGCCGTATCCCTTACCACCGCACTTCTATGCGAACTGACGAAGCGGAAAGTCAAGGTGGTGTTTTGCGATGAAAAGCATAACCCCAGTTCTGAGCTGCTGCCCTATTATGGGAGCCACGATACCAGCATTAAAGTAAAAAAACAGATACAATGGACGTCTCACACTAAGGAAACTGTTTGGACTGAGATAGTCTCTGAGAAGGTAAGAAAACAGGCAGACCATCTTGAAGATTGCGGATTTAAGGATAGAGCAGAAATTCTCAGACAATACGTGCGAGAGATGTCTTTTGCCGACGCCAACAATAGAGAGGGGCACGCTGCCAAGGTCTACTTTAATACACTGTTTGGGCTGGACTTTACAAGAAGCCAAGATAATTCCGTAAACGCAGCGTTGAACTACGGATATGGGGTCATACTCTCATATTTCAATAGGGAAATCGTGGCTAACGGATATATTACACAGCTGGGGCTTTGCCATGACAACATGTTCAATCAGTTCAACCTGGCTTCAGACTTGATGGAACCTTTCAGAGTCCTTATCGACAGAAAAGTATCCAGGATAAGACCGGAAAAATTCGAGCATGAAGAGAAGATGGAGATCATTTCTGTAATGAACGATGAGGTTGTGATCGATGGGAAACGCAATTTCGCATCTAACGCTATTAAAATTTACTGTCGCTCTGTTTTTGACGCGCTCAACGAAAACGATTTATCGATGATTAGATTTTATAAGTATGAATTATAGGTATATGCGTGTGATAGTTTTTTTCGATTTGCCGACGGAAACAGCCGAAGACAAAAAAGCATATCGTGATTTCCGAAAATTCCTGATTAAAAAAGGATTTATTATGATGCAGGAAAGCGTATACTGCAAACTGGCACTTAATGCTACCGTTGCGGACTCTATAGTAAAGGCCGTAAAATCGAGCAAACCGCAAAATGGCCTGGTACAACTTCTAACTGTAACAGAAAAGCAATTTAGCAAAATGGAATATATTGTCGGATCAGCGCAGGATACGGTCTTAGATTCTGATGATAGGCTGGTGGTTTTGTGAAGTTAGTTTTTTATGACATGAATATAAGGTGGGAGATCGCTGAGGGAATCAACTCCTTGGTCATAGAATCGCCGGAGATATTGGAAAAGACCGTAATAGGCTTTAAAGGCGCCCAAGACGGCGCCAATTCCAATATTCGAATTATCGATGATGCAGATGAAGAAATAGACATTAAGGGCTTCTGTGATATGATTTGCACGCCCTTCGATCTTACCTTTAACAAGAGGGAAATACAGAAAAAGCTTTATAGCGATCTGCAGCATATAATCGAAAATTACTACGGAGAGGAACTTGCTGAGCTTCAGTCCCAAATGATGAACTTTATCGATCTTAGCGCCGCTTCACTCGACTATAATGCAACCACAAATGATGAAGCTGACGTAAAGGGGCTGTTGAAGCTTTTTGAACTGCATATAGAAGAGCCTGAGGGTGATTTTACCGACAAACTAATCGATTATATTCTTACAATCTATCGATTGCTTGGTAAAAGAATTTTCATCATAGTAAATTGTGAAGTCTTTTTAGGCGAGAGATCTTACGTGTTCATAAAGAAAATCGCTCTATATTACGGAATATATATAGTAGCTTTGACGGGAAGACAAATTGAATTGATAAAAAATGAAAATACGTATATAATAGATCGTGATCTATGTGAAATACACTAGCTTAGCAATGTGGAATTAC
Organism: uncultured Oscillospiraceae bacterium; assembly: GCA_964442135.1. Classification (GTDB taxonomy): domain Bacteria; phylum Bacillota; class Clostridia; order Peptostreptococcales; family Anaerovoracaceae; genus Avanaerovorax. The sequence goes on along the minus strand of CAYTYN010000003.1, from coordinate 56,837 downwards.
AGGCATGTAGTGGTGCTTTTCTCGAGAATTGAGGTTTGAGAGTAGTGTAATTCCATATGGTAGTCAAACAGCATCTTCTGGATTATCAGCTCCAAATGTGTTTGAGAGTAGTGTAATTCCATATGGTAGTCAAACTCATACAGCACCTCGGTAAGCGTCACTATGTTTGAGAGTAGTGTAATTCCATATGGTAGTCAAACGCTTGTCAGCTGACAGGAGTAATGATTTGTGTTTGAGAGTAGTGTAATTCCATATGGTAGTCAAACCTTATGTTTGATTATCGATTTGAACGACTGGTTTGAGAGTAGTGTAATTCCATATGGTAGTCAAACACGTCACAGGCTACGCCGGAGCGGGCCTTGTTTGAGAGTAGTGTAATTCCATATGGTAGTCAAACCGACACACACACCTATCAAAAATCCATGCTCGTTTGAGAGTAGTGTAATTCCATATGGTAGTCAAACTTAATCTTTTTCGTCTTTCCGGCCGTAGCGGGTTTGAGAGTAGTGTAATTCCATATGGTAGTCAAACTATGATCCGTGAGAACACACGGGCAGAGGAGTTTGAGAGTAGTGTAATTCCATATGGTAGTCAAACACTGGGCATGTGTGGCGCATAAAGAAAAGCGTTTGAGAGTAGTGTAATTCCATATGGTAGTCAAACTATTCTATATCTAGTTACCTTTGCCCACGTGTTTGAGAGTAGTGTAATTCCATATGGTAGTCAAACAGCATCTTCTGGATTATCAGCCGCAAACGTGTTTGAGAGTAGTGTAATTCCATATGGTAGTCAAACGTATCATCGTAAGTACCTAGCTTATAAAGGGTTTGAGAGTAGTGTAATTCCATATGGTAGTCAAACTCCGCCGCCTACGTTGCGAGATACGTGGTAGTTTGAGAGTAGTGTAATTCCATATGGTAGTCAAACAATCGTCTCATTTAAACGCGGGTAAACGGGGTTTGAGAGTAGTGTAATTCCATATGGTAGTCAAACGCGTGGTGGAAGAATAACAACGTCACCACAGTTTGAGAGTAGTGTAATTCCATATGGTAGTCAAACCATTCGATTACCGCCGAGATATTCGGGACGCGTTTGAGAGTAGTGTAATTCCATATGGTAGTCAAACCAAAATCCTCCCGCGTAATTGCCACTGGACGTTTGAGAGTAGTGTAATTCCATATGGTAGTCAAACGACATAGGCTTTGCTCCAGCTATGCTGGAAGTTTGAGAGTAGTGTAATTCCATATGGTAGTCAAACACAATCCTTGAAAAGATAAGAGCGTACTACGTTTGAGAGTAGTGTAATTCCATATGGTAGTCAAACGAGTTGCTGCCGATGAAAAAGCCGCTCATAGTTTGAGAGTAGTGTAATTCCATATGGCAGCCATAAATTGGGAGAGCATCACAAAGTTTGTGTATAAATGCTACTCTTAGGCTGAGCCATTTTTATTCTAAACGCCGACTTGAAAGAGAGTCGCTTAAAAAGTGCTCAGAATAAGGGTCTTTTTATTCTGAG
>CAYTYN010000003.1:49175-55221 GCA_964442135.1 uncultured Oscillospiraceae bacterium | reverse complement strand
TGACGAACATAGAAAGACAGAGGTTAATAATGGCGAAGAAAGGTAAAACGGTTTTCGTGTGCCAGGAATGTGGCTATGAAAGCCCTAAATGGCTGGGTCAGTGCATATGCGGCGCATGGAGCTCCTTTGTGGAGGAAAAAGTGCCCGAGGTAGACGATCTCGATCCCCGCAGGCGCACCGGTGGAGCGACCGACGGCGAAAGTGTGAAGGCTGTTCCCCTGAAGAACGTAGGCTCTGCCGGCTACAGCCGGGTCAAAACAGGTATCTCAGAGCTGGATAGGGTATTGGGAGGAGGTCTGGTAAAAGGGTCTCTCGTGCTCATCTCAGGAGAGCCGGGAATCGGTAAGTCCACCCTTATCATCCAAGCCGCGTCAAATATTGCGAAGACCGCAGGACGGGTTCTCTACGTTTCAGGCGAGGAGTCCGGAGAGCAGATAAAGATGCGGGCGGACAGAGTTTGCGGCGATTTCAGCGACCGGCTGTTCGTTCTCTCCGAGACTAACATGGAAAATGTGGAACAGGTGGCGGATGAGATAAAGCCGGAGTTCGTCATCATAGACTCCATCCAGACCATGTACACTCAGGAAATGGATTCGGCGCCGGGCAGCGTTTCCCAGGTCAGAGCCTGCGGCAACCTCCTCATGCGATTGGGGAAGAACCGGAACGTGCCGGTTTTCATAGTGGCTCACGTGACTAAAAGCGGAGAGCTGGCAGGGCCTAAGATAGTGGAGCACCTGGTGGATTGCGTCCTCAGCTTTACAGGAGAGCGAGATAACGATTTGCGCGTTCTCAGAGCGTATAAGAACAGATTCGGAACCACCAGCGAGATCGGAGCATTCAGAATGGAGGAAAGCGGACTGGCGGAGATACCCGATTTGTCTGAGCTGTTCGTTGAGAAGACTTCAAAGCAGCAGGAGGGTTCGGTGATCACTGCGGTGTACGAAGGAAGCAGGCCGGTCATGTTCGAGATCCAGGCTTTGACCTCATCGGCCAACATAGGGTTCGCCAGAAGAACCTCCGTAGGCATCGATAATCAAAGGCTTGCCATGCTCCTGGCCGTGCTGGAGAAGAAGGCGGGCATCTCCACGGTAAACAACGACGTATACGTGAACGTAGCAGGGGGAATGAAGCCGGAAGGCACCGCCGTAGATCTGGCTGTTCTGCTGGCCATATATTCATCCTTCAGGGGAATAGTACCGAGTCGCCGTCTCTTGGCCATTGGAGAAGTGGGACTTACGGGAGGAGTAAGATCTGTGGCCAGCGCCGACAAAATAGCCGTAGAAGCGAAGCGGATGGGTTACGAGCAGATAATATTGCCGGAGAGAGACGCCGTTAGGCTTAAAAGGGAGAAGAGGCTTGAGGGCATGATGCTCACCGGCGTGGATACGGTGAGAGACGCTATAAGGGCGTTTAAAGAGTAGAGACCGGGGTGCGGATATTGAATCGCTGTAGGGACATGGCTTTTGACAGTCCATGAAAGGAAGAACCGATGACCATGAAGAAAACCTTTGTGACTTTAGAAAAGATAAGAGAAATAGCCCGTGATTACCCGACCCCATTTCACCTATACGATGAAAAGGGGATAAGGGAAAACGTGGAAAGGCTTAAGGAGGCTTTTTCATGGAACAAAGGCTTCAGAGAATTTTTTGCCGTAAAGGCGAATCCTAACCCTTTTCTCATAGACATACTCAGGGAGTACGGCTGCGGATGCGACTGCTCATCCATGAACGAGCTGAAGCTGGCTGAAGCCATGGGAGCCTGCGGGGAAGATATCATGTTTTCATCCAACGATACCCCCCGTGAGGAATATGCCTTTGCGGCCAAGCTGGGAGCCATAATCAATTTAGACGACGCAGGGCATATTCCATTCCTGGAAAAGACCATAGGGGAAAGATTTCCGGATACCATGTGCCTCAGATATAATCCGGGAGGAGAGTTTCGGATAGGGAACGCCATCATGGGAAACCCGGGGGAATCCAAGTTCGGCATGACGAAGGATCAGATATTTGAGGCGGTGCCACTTCTCATGGAAAGGGGAGTGAAGAGGCTGGGGCTTCACGCATTCCTCGCCAGCAACACTACGGGGAACGAATACTACCCGACCCTCGCCGGGCTGCTTTTCCGGCTGGCGGCGGAAATTCACGAAAGGTTCGCCATAGAGATAGGATTCGTAAACCTGTCGGGAGGCGTAGGTATACCGTATAGGCCGGAGGATGCGCCGGTAGATATAGAGAAGGTCGGAAAGGCTGTGAAGGCAGTCTACGATAATATACCGGGTAAGAAGACCATAGGCGACGTCGGGATATATACTGAGCTGGGCAGATATATGATGGGACCGTACGGATGTCTCGTTACTAAAGTAATTCATGAAAAGAAAACGTACAGAAATTATCTGGGATGCGACGCCTGCGCTTCAGACCTTATGAGACCGGCCGTATACGGCGCTTACCATCACATAACGGTGGCGGGAAAGGAAAGCCTGCCTTCCGCAAAGGTCTACGATGTGACCGGATCTCTCTGCGAGAATAACGATAAATTCGCAGTTGAGAGAGAGCTTCCCCGGATTCAGGAAGGGGATTACCTGATCATTCACGATACGGGAGCTCATGGATATTCTATGGGTTATAATTACAACGGACGGCTGAGACACGCCGAGATACTTTTAAAGGCCGACGGAAGCTTTCAGCTTATAAGGAGGGCGGAAACGGCGGAGGACTATTTCGCAACCCTGGATCGGTTTCCTATCTACGAAAAATTGATAAGGTGAAAGAGAAGCTGCCGCGCATCGGGATGTGAAAACCCCGACTAGCGGCAGCTTTTTGACGATAAAAGCGGAAAATCCGACTATTTCTCCATGCCTGCCATGGCGACTTTTTTTATGGCCTCAAAACTCTCTGCGCTGATGACGTGCTCCATCCTGCAAGCGTCGTTCAAAGCGGTCTTTTCGTCCACGCCGAGGAACATGAGCCATCGAGAAATGAGCTGGTGCCGTTCAAAGATCATATCGGCGATTTCCTTGCCGGAATCGGTCAGATAGATATATCCTTCCTTCGTTACGGTGATGTGGCCGTTCTCCCGCAATTTCTTCATGGCGACACTGACGCTGGATTTTTTAAATCCCAGCTCCTCCGCAACATCTACAGAGCGAACTACCGGTTTCGTCTTACCGAGAATGAGTATTGTTTCGAGATAATTTTCCATGGACTCTGTGCTATGCATTGATTCTCACCTCCCGTAGCTTACGGATATGGTATCACAAAACTCGCAGACTTTCAACGAAAATCAAACAAGAGTTATTGACAACTTATTAAAGTTAGCTTATACTAACGAAAGAGCCCGGTTGTGCTGTCAAAAAGACAGGTTTCGTGAAGAATTTGGGGAGGAAATTTCGTGGGGATAAGTATGCTGAAAGAGATAGATTCCTCCGGAGCAGACGCCAAGCTGGCTTTCCAATGTGCTCCGGTTATAACAGGCCTTAAGATATCGAACCTTTTGGTCGTTCCGACAAAATGCGCTTTTTGTATAGCTGAGAAATTCGAAGGCACATCTGTAGACGCCAGAGTCATGTTCGCCTCTGAAAAAAGCACAGCCCTGCTTCTCTACAGGAGGGGTGCGCTGGAGAGCTATATGAACGAGGCTGAGGTCAGAGACATGCTCATGACCTTCGGCTACGGCGATGAGACCTTAGAGGAGATTTTGGACAGAGTAGGGGCGAAATATCGGGATCACTGCTTCTGGGGCCTGGAATTTCCCCACGAGTTGGGTCTGATACTGGGGTACCCTCCTCAGGATGTGGCAGGCTTCATAGCTCATTCCGGAAAAAATTTTTTGTACAACGGTTACTGGAAGGTCTATGGGGATGTGAACGGGGCGAGAGAAAGGTTCGCCATGTACGACAAAGCCAGGAGCGACGCAGTCAGACTGGTGGCATGTCGGCGGAGTCCTCTGGAGCTCCTCGACAAATATGGAAATTACGCTTAAGAGAAGCGGGACGCTGATATCCGATTAGGCGTGCCCGAAGAAGGAGGAAGAAATGAAAAACGTTACGGTAGTATACTGGTCTCAGACCGGAAACACAGAGAAAATGGCTGAGGCTATAGGCGAGGGAGCAACGGCTGCGGGAGCGTCGGCTTCTGTGAAAACCGTAGGTGAGGTCAATCCCGATGAGCTTAAGGATCTGGAAGGGTTTGCGCTGGGCTGTCCGGCCATGGGAGACGAGGTGCTGGAAGAGGATGAGATGGAGCCCTTCGTTACCGCTGTGGAAGCTTTCGCGGCAGGTAAGAAGATACTGTTGTTCGGTTCATACGGCTGGGGAGACGGCCAGTGGATGAGAGACTGGGTAGAAAGGATGAAAAACGCCGGAGCCGAGCTGGTATCGGAAGAAGGCCTCATGGTAAATGAGGAGCCTGACGACGACGGTCTTGAGAAGTGCAGGGATGCCGGAGGAAAGCTGGCGGCACTTTAATAGATTCGACTGATATATGCCCTTCAGAAACAAGCCTGACAGATGCGCCGTCTGACGACGGAATTATGATGATCATACGGAAGAGCCGCCCGGAATGGTAAACCCTTGCAGATCTGACGAGGACTTATCAAAAGACGGCTCTTTTTCATTTGCCGAAAGGGGATAGATATAGTATAATAAAATGAAATGTATCTGCAAGGAGATAACCTGATGAACGCTGTTGGAATTATAGGTGAGTTTATAATAGAATATCAGTATGAGATTGAGGTCGGACTGCTGATACTGCTGGGACTTATAATGCTGTTTGCGGTGATACGGGCCTTTGTCAGAGCGGCAAAGAGAAAGAGCGTTCTTGAGGAGATCAACGAAAAAGTAGACGACATAGGTCATATTTTGATGACCATAAGCGCAGAACTGGAGAACGATGAAAGCGAGGCCTGCCCTGCCGAGAATATAAGTCCGGCTCCTGATGAAGGAATTGAGGAACGGGAAGAGCTGAAGCCGGAAGAGCCGAAACAGGACGTAAAGGACGAAGAGATTCCTAAGAGATACTTCTCGAGAGATTGCGCCGTAGACAAAAAGGGCAACCGCTACACTCTTGAAGAACTGAATACGCAGATCCAATAAAGCCCTTAATGATTGGGAGGAAAGTATGTATTGCATTGAATGCGGTAAAAAACTTGAAAAAGGTGACAGATTCTGCAGCAACTGCGGGACTCCGGTACCTGTACGAGAGGAGGAGCCGGCGCCTTACGAAACGATCGGCAGCGTCAGTGGAGGAAATCCTCTGAAAACGCCTTTTCATCTGGACGATCTGGAGTGGGATCTGGAAGGATTTCCTTCTGAAAGGAAGCGGGATACCGAAGACATAGACTTTAATTGGTCGTCGGCGCTGGAGGAAAGGTATAATCACATATACAGAGGATATGATGAACCCTTTGAGCCTGTGGACGAATCGGAGCTCTTTGGATATATGAAAAATGACGCCGGAGAAGAAAGGAGCGTATTCGACTGGAGCTTAGGTGACACCTTAAGGATAGAGAGACCTTCTGATGTGGTAAGGCGGAGGAAGGAAGAGGCTTTGAAGGCGGAGAAAAGCGCCGGAGAAGAAGCTGCTTTAGAGATGGCCGAGGACCTTGAAAAACCAGGGTATGAACTGGAGAAAGACGATTTACCGGAGATGGAAGAGCCGGCAAGGAATGAGAAGCCGGATGCCGGACGTGAGATAGATAACTTTTACACCTTTAACAGGAAAAACGAGGAGTTCCAGGCTCTATTGGATCAGGAGTACGAAAGGCTGAGGCAGAGGATCAGAGAAGAGTCGGAGGCTGAAGCGTCGTTTCGGGAGAAGTACGACATGCTCCAGAAGGCCAGAGACGACTGGAGCAGGCAGGAACTGAAGAACTCCATATCCGATGAAATGAGAGCCTCAGTAGCCGGAGCGACGAAAGGCGTCATGGCAGCTGTTGACAGGCTGAAGAACAGACCCAGCAAGACTGATGACGAGGTAGACGGCCTCGATGATTACGTTATCACAGACCTGTTCCTGAAAAAGGCGGAGGAAAAAGACGAATCTGAACC
>CAYTYN010000003.1:0-49075 GCA_964442135.1 uncultured Oscillospiraceae bacterium | reverse complement strand
CTGAAGCCGAGGAACCTTCCCGACAGGAGGAGCTTGACGGGCGGTACGAGCTTTCTGAGGAGAGCGACCTTCTCGATGAAGGAGAACCTCCTGAGCGGATCGAATCCTACCGGCAGGAGGAGCTTTATGACCGGATCGAATCCTACCGGCAGAATGAAAAGGAAGCCGAGGAGAAAGGCAGTGAGTCTCCGGAGGTTGAGGAAGAAGATCATCTCTACAGCGACGTAGGATATGAAGAAGCTTTCCGTGCGGAAAACGACGACGAAGGGGGACTCGACACAGGGAGAGATGAAGAACAGGAAAAAGAGGAACAGGAAAAGACAGATAAATCCCGGGTGGCTAATGTTCCTCTCTTTGATATTGACGGCGAGTTTGATGAAGAAGATGCGGGGGAAAGGAAAAAGGTCAAAGCGCTGAATGTGGCTATCGCTATTCTCTCTGTGATAGTGATCGTAAACCTGATCGTAATAGGCATATTGACCTTCGCAGGAGACAGCACAGTGGCCGGATACATAGACGCCGGATACGCTAAGATAATCAGCCTGTTCACATGAGAAGGCTCAGAGCGGGGAACCGGCGAGCAGTCTGATTCCGGCGATAAAGAAGTACGGTAGGCGAAGCTGCAGATGTTTTGGAGGAGAACCAATTGTTTAAGAAAGACGGTAAAAAGAAAAAGAAGGCGATGGATCCGTCCAGGGCCAGCAGGAATCTGACCATAGCATTCCTGGTTCTCGTGGTCGTGTTAGCCCTTTTAACATCCCTGACCAATTTTATAACCGACTGGATGTGGTTCATCGAAATGGGATACGTAAGCGTGTTCTTTACTAAGCTGTTCACCCAGCTGAAATTTGGAATACCGCTGTTCATCATAGTGACCATTTTGCTGAACATCTATCTGAGGCATTTAAAGAAAGGCTATTTCAAAAAGATAGTATCCAGCGAGAATACCAATCTAAAGAGGCTCAGCCTGATTACCAATATCATATCCATCCTGTTCGGATTGGTTGTGGCCTTTCGTTGTGTTGTCGGACTTTGGTTCCAGATACTGCAGTTCACCAACGCTACAGACTTCAACTTGGATGATCCCCTTTTCGGATATGATATCTCGTTCTACATTTTTAAGCTGGACTTCCTAAAGGATTGCAATGAGATACTCCTAGGCATAATCGTGCTGTTCCTGGTGGTGACCGTAATATACTATCTCATACTGCTCACCATGCGCAGTCCTGATGTATATGAGGAGGACGAGGCAAGGCCGATGGATGAGGAGACTGAATTCCGGAATCCGTTCGCAAGTAATGCCTCGTTCGGGAATGATACCCCCCTTGGAAAGCTGTTCGACTCTTTCGGGGTGAAGATGGCAAAGTGGGCCTCGAACCCGAAGGGGGTTTCGGATTCTAACCTGAAGCAGCTTTTGTCCATTGCCGGCGGCAAGCTTTCCATTCTGGGAGCGGTGTTCTTCATAATGGTGGGGGTGCACTTCTACCTGAAGCAGTTTAACCTGCTCCATTCTCACATGGGATTCGTCTATGGAGCGGGATATACCGACGTTAACGTGACCCTTTGGATGTACAGGGCGCTCATAGCTTTATCTGTCATAGGCGCTGCGGCCACGGCAGTGTTCATAAAAAAGAAAGATCTCAAGAAGATACTTATCGCTCCTGTGATGATGATTTGTGTAGGGGTTGTAGGCACGACCGCCGGCCTGCTGGTGCAGAATTATATAGTATCCCCTAATGAGATCGCTAAAGAGAGCGAATATATCGAGAGTAATATTGAGTACACTCTTTACGCTTACGACTTGGATAACGTAGATGTTCAGGAATTCGCGGCCAGCGATACCCTGACCACGGAGGACATAAATAATAATCAGGACACCATAAGCAACATAAGGATAAACGACTACGATCCTGTAAATACATATTACATCCAGACTCAGAGCATCAGGCAGTACTATACCTTTAATGACATCGACGTGGACAGATATATCATAAACGGTGATTATACCCAGACCTACTTGGCGGTCCGTGAAATCGATGAGGATAAAATCAGCGACACATGGCTGAACAGACATCTTAAGTACACTCACGGATACGGGATCACCCTGTCCAGGGTAGACACTATCACCGAAAGCGGCCAGCCTGATGTTCTCATAAAGAACATACCCACTGAATCCGCGGTGGAGGAGATAGAGATCACCAGACCGGAAATATACTTCGGCGAGCTTTCCAACGAATACGTCATAGTGGGAACTGACGAGGAGGAGTTCGACTATCCGGACGGCAACACCAACAGATACACCATGTACGAGGGAGACGCCGGTATCAAGCTGAATCTGTTTAACAGAGTGCTTTTCTCCATAAGGGAAGGAAGCTTGAAGCTTTTAGTATCTTCCAACATAGACAGCGAATCCAGAATCATCATAAACAGAAACGTGGTGGAAAGGGTAACGACGATTATGCCTTACCTGAGCTACGAAGGAGATCCTTATGCGGTTACGGTGGACGGAAAGATATACTGGATGCTGGACGCTTACACGGCAAGCTCCAACTATCCTTATTCGGAACCGTATGACGGCACTGAGGGCGGGATAAACTACATCAGAAACTCGGTGAAGGTAGTGGTAGACGCGTACAATGGTGACGTGGATTTCTACATAGTAGATGAAGATGATCCCATAGCGAAGACATATCAGAGTATATATCCTGACCTCTTTAAGGATTACGACGAAATGCCGGAAGCCCTTCAGAGCCACATAAGGTATCCTGACACCTTGTTTGCCATCCAGGCGAACATATACGGTCGCTATCACATGGAGGACATAAATCTGTTCTATCAGGATGAGGACCGATGGGCCATCGCTCACGAGATCTACGGTCAGGAAGAGCAGGAAATGGAGCCCAGCTACTACATAGTCAGTCTCCCGGGCGAGGATAATCCGGAGTTCATCAGCATTCTGCCGTACACGGTTAAGTCTAAGCAGAACATGACGGCGCTCATAGTCGCCAGAAACGACGGTGACGCCTACGGAAATCTGGTAGTGTACCAGATGCCGAAGAACAAGAACGTCTACGGGCCTATGCAGATAGAAGCTCAGATAGACCAGAACACGGAGATATCCCAGGACTTCTCCCTCTGGAGCCAGGCCGGATCTGAGTACAGCAGAGGAAACCTGTTCGTCATACCTATAGAGGATTCCCTGCTCTACGTAGAGCCTATATATCTGGAGTCTTCTAACACAGCCATACCTGAGGTAAAGCGGATCATCGTGGTATACGGCGGTCAGATAGCTTATGAGGAGACCTTGGAAGAAGCTCTCATAAGCCTGTTCGGAGAGGACATTTACTTAAATCAGGATGACACGGGACAGGAGACTGACGTCGGAGATGACGATACAGGCGGTACGGATACTGAAGGGACTCAGGCGATGACCGCAGAGGACTACGCCCAGGCTGCCGCGGACGCCTATGATAACGCTCAGCTGGCGCTGACGGACGGCAACTGGGCCTTGTACGGAGAATATATGGCGCAGCTCGGGGAATACCTCGAGGCTTTGACGGAATAAGTTGGTTTATTATAGCCGGTATACAGATCATCACGAAAGGATCTGGAGCCGGCTATGAGTTATATATAGTGTAGCGAGAGGAGAGAGAAGGAAATGCTCAATTTTGACATCGAGAGAATGTTGTTTACTATTTCCCCCGAAGATCATTCACCGGAAAAGGTGAAGGCGATTCTCAAGGAACATCCGGAGGTTCAGTACGCTTCAATGGTCGGTATAGATATTGGGGGCCACGATACTGACGAAAAGATTCCTATAAGCCTGTTCTGCAAGGATCTGGAAAATCTCCTCACTAACGGTGTACAGACGGATGGCTCCAGCGTAGCCCTGCCGGGGATCGCAGAGCTGGATAACGCTAAGATTGATATAGTGCCGGATCTGACTGTGAACTGGTACGTCGACTATAACTTCCGTAACATAGATCATAAGCTGGGACTGCCTGTGGGGACTTTAAGGATTCCTTCCTTCCTCATACATAACGGAAGCTTTGAGTGCGGATCCAGGGTGATGCTGAGAGACGCCATGGACTACTTCAAAAAGGGTCTTCTGGACGCTTTCAGAGAACACCCTTACGTGTTTAGGTACATCGAAGGCGTGGACAAGGTGGAGGACATAGAGAAAATCTTCATCACCAGCGCTACGGAGCTGGAATTCTGGGTAAAGACTCCTGACGATAAAGGCGACAGAGAGCAGCTGTTTACAGCTCAGGTTCTGAAGGAGCAGTACTGGAAGAGAACCTACGGCGAAGTGAGGACGGCTCTGGAGGACACCCTTGCCATTCTGGAGAAGTACGGGTTCGGCGTTGAGATGGGTCATAAGGAAGTAGGCGGCGTAAAGGCGAAGATGGGAACCACAGGCCACTACGACCACGTTATGGAGCAGCTGGAGATCGACTGGAAATATGCTGATGCCATGCAGGCTTCCGATAACGAGAATCAGGTTAAGTATGTAGTGCGCGACATATTCACCATGCACGGTCTCGATGTCACATTTATGGCAAAACCTTTTGAGGGAGTTGCGGGAAGCGGTGAGCACACCCACCTGGGATTGGCCGCGAAGCTGAAGGACGGAAGGACGGTGAGTCTTTTCTCTCCAAAGGACATGACAGACGATTACATGAGTCCGGTGGGATACGGAACTATCATGGGTATTCTGAAAAACTATGAGGTGGTAAATCCTTTTGTCAGCTCCTCCAACGACGCCATGAACAGGCTGAAGCCCGGATTCGAAGCTCCCGTATGTATAGTTACGTCCCTGGGACACACCGTTAAGGAGCCTTCAAGGAACAGAACGGTTCTGGCCTGCCTCATCAGAGATATGAATAATCCCATGTCCACCCGTTTTGAGCTGAGAGCGCCTAACCCTAAGAGCAATACTTATCTGGTGTTAGCGGCGGCTTATATGGCGGCTCTTGACGGTATAAGAGCGGTACTTGCCGCGGAGAAGACGCCGAAGGAGCTGGAAAAGTCAATTTCTAAGAAATACGGGGAAGAGGACTTTTATCTGGAAAAGGACAGAGAATACAGAAGCGAAAAAAATATATTTACCGATTATACTGAGGAGGAGCGGAATAAGCTGTTCGGAAAAGCGCCGGCCACGGTGTGGGAGAACATATCTGCCTTCGATAAGTATCCTGATAAACTGGAAGTGTTTAAGCGGGGTGACGTCATGAACGATATTTCTCTGAAGTCCTATAAGTTCCAGGTGCTTTCCCAGTGGAAGACGGAAGTCCACGACAGGATAATACCGCAGGATATGGCGGTCATTCGGGATTGTCGCAAAGCTCACACCGACGAGGATTTCTCCGATTACGACATAAAGAACTGGATAGAGATCGATAAGATCCGACGTGAGCTGGGGAAGGATACCATCACGGAGAAATGCCTTCTGACCATGTGCAAGGAAGCTCTCGACGAGGAAGACTATGAGACGGCGTCAAACCTGCAGATAGAGATTCAGGCTAAGATGAATATGCTCAGGAGCCTGTACGCTAAATATACTAAGAATATTCTTTAATAACATTAGAAGAGGTGAATCAGATGCTTGACATAAAGCGCATCAGAGAAGATTACGAAAATGTGAAGGCCAGAGTCGAGTTCCGTGGCAAAGGCGACTTCGGGATCGAAAACGTAAAGAAGTACGACGAAGAGAGAAGAAAATTACTGGCTCAGGTGGAAGCCATGAAGAACAGGCAGCACACCGTTTCCAAGGAGATACCTAAGCTTAAAAAAGCCGGAAAGGACACCGGTCAGGTGATGGCGGAGATGAAGAAGCTTTCCGGAGAAATAAAGGATATGGACGGCAGGCTCTCTGAGATAGAGGAAAATCTGAGAACAGCTCTTCTGAATGTTCCTAACACGCCGTATAAGGATGTGCAGTACGGCGAAGACGACAGCGCCAATGTGGAGCTGCGCAGGGTTGGAGAGCCTGTTCAGTTTTCCTTTGAGGCGAAAGCACACTGGGATATAGGAGAAGCCTTGGGAATCTTGGATTTTGAAAGAGCGGCAAAGATTGCGGGAGCCAGATTTACCGTTTACAAAGGCTTAGGCGCCAAACTGGAGAGGGCTGTAATACAGTTCATGCTGGACCTTCACACCATAGATCAGGACTACGTGGAGATCCTGCCTCCGTTCATGGTAAACAGAGCCGCTATGTTCGGAACGGGCCAGCTGCCTAAATTCGAGGAGGACATGTTCAGCATTCCTCAGAAGGATTTCTTCCTAGTCCCTACGGCGGAGGTGCCGGTTACTAACCTGAGGGCTAACGAGATTATGGATGAAGAGGAGCTGCCGGTATATTATACCGCGTACACTCCTTGCTTCAGAGCGGAAGCAGGCTCTGCCGGCAGAGATACCAGAGGCCTTATCAGACAGCATCAGTTTAATAAGGTGGAGCTGGTAAAATTCGTAAAGCCGGAGACGTCCTATGATGAACTGGAGAAGCTGACAAATGATGCGGAGGAGGTTCTTAAACGGCTGAACCTGCCGTACAGAGTGGTAAGGCTCAGCTCCGGAGATCTCGGCTTCAGTTCAGCCATGACATACGATATCGAGGTGTGGATGCCGAGCTACGGCCGCTACGTGGAGATATCCTCGTGCAGCAATTTTGAGGACTTTCAGGCGAGAAGGGCCAATATACGATTCAGGAGAGGGAAGAACAAGCCTGAATTCGTTCACACTCTTAACGGTTCAGGTCTGGCGGTAGGGAGAACTGTGGCAGCCATCTTGGAAAACTGTCAGCAGTCGGACGGCAGCGTCATAATACCGGAAGCCCTGAGAAAGTATATGGGATGCGACGTCATAGAAAACTGGAAATAGAATAAAACAGCAGCTTAAAAAGCGCCCCTCAGTGTTCAGGACAGATGACTGAGAGGCGCTTTTTTTACCTAGAGCCGCACGGCTCGAACCAACCCCTCCGGAGTCATGCCTATGACCTTTTCTCCTCTCTTCCGGAGAGAATAGGCGTAGGCAAGGGTTTCCTCATCCATGATTTCGCCGGGGCAAAGGAGCGGTATGCCGGGAGGGTAAGGGATTATCAGACCGGCGCTTACTCTGCCTGCCGCCAGTGACCAATGTACCGGCTCCCATCTGTCCGTGTTAAGCGGAGCCTGCCGAATGTCCCGCTTCCCGTATGGAAAGCCGCACCCTTCGCATTTCTCTTCGTCGTGCAAGTCACCTAAGGAGGCTTCTTCGCTCATCCTGTGGGAGATGGCTGCCAGAGTCCGAAGCAGCTTCTCGAAATCGTCATCGTCGTTTCCTATCCCGGTCATGGCCATCACTATATTTCCCGTAGTCAGCTCGGTGTATATACCCTTCTCCATCAGCGCCCTTTCCAGCTCAGCTCCGCTGAGGGAAAGCTGCCCCATATCCAGATTGATCTTGGTCCTGTCGAGGAGGGGGTGGCGGATCACTCTCAGTCCTTTGACGAGTCTGCTTTCGTCATAAAACCGGTCTACTCTGTCAGTCCATTGACGGAGCAACTCCGAGCCTCTTTCCTCCAGGATGGCTGCATTTATGTCCAGGCTTGCCATGAGAAGGTAGGAAGGACTCGAGCTTTCCAGCATTTGGAGCCTGTCGTCGAAGGCGGCAGTATCTATTTTATCGGAACATATGTTGGCAACGGCAGTCTGGGTAAAAGAAGCAAGAGTCTTATGAACGCTGTTTATGACAATGTCGGCGCCGGAGCCTTCTCCGCTGAGGACCTTCATTCCGTCTCTTCTGTCGCTCCGGCCTATGGATGCTTTCTCCATGAGGCGAAGGTGAGCGCCGTGAGCCTGATCAACTATGAGTATCTTATCTCGGATGTGGACTTCATCGGCAATAGCCTTTATATCGCTGCATATTCCGTAGTAGTTAGGACTGGTGATGAGGACGGCGGAAGCATCAGGAGATTGGACTAAAGCTGTCCTTACATCCTCCGAAGTGATCTCGCCGCATATGCCGGAGCCGTCTATACCTTTCGGCCACAGGTAGATTGGGGTGATCCCGCCCAGTCTCAGCGCATTGTAGACGGACTTGTGGCAGTTCCTTCCCATGATAAGCTTTCCTCCGGCCGGTACGGCGGTGAGGACGGCGGCTATAAGGCCGGCGCTGCTTCCGTTGATCAAAAGGCGGCAGCATTTTACGCCATATAGCCTGCGATACCTTTCCATGACGGACCGGATTACGGACTCCGGCTGAAACAGGTTATCTGCTCCCGGTATCTCGGTGACGTCGAAATCCGGTGCGGCTTCGAAGAAAGCCAGCGTTTCCGGCGCGTACCGTCGAAAGAATCGGGTTCCTTTATGTCCGGGCATGTGAAAGGACACCGGATGCTCCATCCGGTGTTCCTGTAAAAATTCGAAAAGCCCCTTGCCCGCAGTCATTCTTCAGTCCTCCTACATCAGCGGGCTCAAAAGCCTGAGCACACTGTCGAACAGTATTCCTATAAAACTGGTTCTGCAATCCTCCAGCCTGATCTCTCTCGATATCTCGAATGTATGGAGGCAGTCCCTTTTCAGATCCTTAAGCGCGTCGGATCCGGACATCAGGATTCCGCACTCGAAGTGGAGGAAAAAGCTTCTGTAATCCACATTGATGGAGCCTACTACGCCCAGCTTATCGTCCGAGATGAAGCTTTTGGCGTGAATGAAGCCGGGTGTGAATTCATAGATCCTTACGCCGGCACTGATGAGGGGGCGGTAGTAGGAACGGGTCAGCCGGAAGACTATCTTCTTGTCCGGAATGGACGGGGTGACGATCCTGACGTCTACGCCTCTCTTGGCAGCAAGCTTAAGGCAAGTCATCATCTCGTTGTCAACTATAAGGTAAGGTGTGAATATATAGACGTACTCCGTTGCCTGGTTGATGATTTCCAGATATACGTTTTCTCCCAGATTTTCATCATCTAAAGGAGAATCGGAGTAGGGCTGTACGATGCCGTCGCTTTCCACCCTGTCTTTTCCGTATACGTGGGGCCGGAACATGTCGTAGTCGCTTTCCTCCTGCTTATATGCGTTCCAAAGGTTCAGGAACATGTAGGTGAAGTTCCATACGGCGTCTCCCTCAAGGCGTATGCCGGTATCCTTCCAGTATCCGAATCGCTTCTCTTCGTTTATGTATTCGTCGGCCAGATTGAAACCGCCGGAATAACCTATATATCCGTCTACTACTAGAATCTTCCTGTGGTCCCGGTTATTATATACGAGGGAGGCAATGGGCTTAACAGGGTTAAAGGGAAGAACCTTAATCCCGTGCTTTTCCAAGTACTGGGCAAAGATGATAGGCACCTTTTGGATGCTGCCGAAATCATCGTATATGAAGCGGACATCCACTCCCGCGGCAGCCTTTCTCTTCAGGATCTCGAATATCTGATCCCACATTTTGCCTGTACTTACTATAAAATACTCCATGAATATGAAGTGCTCGGCTTTTTCCAGATCCACGAGCATGTCTTCAAAGGCGTCTTCCCCTGATTTGTAATATCTGGTGGACGTGTTATCCCACGCCGGATAAGGGCCTTTGTCCGAGATGTATTCCATGGTTCTTCTCACGCGAACGTCCTTTTCTTCCTCTAAGTCCATTTCCTGACGGGCGTCGTTTAAGTGAGCCTGCTCTACAGGGTGAACCTTCTTCCTTATGGAGCGTGACGGCCTTTTGTTTCCGAAGAACAGGTACATGGCCGATCCCAGCACAGGCAAAAGGCATATGAGAAGAACCCAGCCCATCTTATACGCCGGGTTATCGTTCCTGTATACTACGAAGAGGGCCATGAGGGCGGAGAGGATCATGAAGGCGATGGATATGACCTCAGAGTAGTCCGCAAGCTTTAGAAGCTCCACTGCAAGCCACGCGAACTGGGCGAGTATGATGAGAACCATTATGAAGAAACGGTTGAATATAATACCTAATACAGTTTTAATTTTTTTCACGTTTAGACTCCTTTTGGAATTTGGTTGACCTATGACTGTTCAGTCAGCTATACCTAACAATTATATAATAAAGAGCCGGATTTGAAAAGGGACTCGGACCTTTTAATAAAGTCCGAGCCCTTTCGTGACGTTAGAGAGAAAATCCTGTACGTTGGTTACTATGCATTTTGCTGAAAGACTTCCTCGGTCTCCCAGCTTGCTGGCCGCGAAATCGGAGGTGTCAACCATGTAGAAGTAGACCGGCCTTACGGTTCCGTCGGGCAGCACTCTGTATGTAGGAGTCATGTTTCCGGTGGCTATGGTGTGGAGCACTGTAGCCATGCCTATGACTGTAGTCGCCTTCCTGACGTGGGATCTGATGGCATCCTGCCCTGCGTATGTGTGCTCATATACCTCCGGAAGAGGGCCGTCGTCCCTGATGGAGCCGTTGAGGACGAAAGGCACATCGTTTTTAACGCAGCTGTATATTATGCCGTTGTCTATGTGCTCCTGCTTTATGAACTCAGGGATAGAACCGTATCTGTTTATAAGGTTTATGGCCTCCAGGTGGCAGTAATGGCCGTTATGGCGCGGCTCCTGAGTCTTTATGTCCTGTCCCAGGGCCGTTCCCAGAAGCGCTCCCTCCAGGTCGTGGGTGGCTAAAGCGTTGCCGGCGAGGAGGGCGTCGACGTATCCGTTTTCTATGAGCTTGGAGAAGTTTTCCCTGGCGCCGTAGTCGAAGGAACAGGCCGGACCCATGACCCATACCACGTATCCTCCGTTTTCCTTCTCGTGCTTAAGGAGTTGGTAAAGGTTGGAGTAGTCGTAGCTGAATGCCGTCTCCCTAGTCCTGTTCTGTCTGAAGGAGAAGGCAGACGATTGGGTCTTTTTATCGGATTCAAAACAGTCAGTGTGGACGTATATTCCTTCCTCGCAGTTTTCCGTCCGTCCTACCACTATCATGTCTCCCTGCTTCACGTTGCGCAGCTCTCTGACGCTGATGTTTCCGCTCTCGTAAACGGCGACGCAGTCCATTCTGCTATCCTCCGCCAGGAGCCACTTACCGTTTATCTTAAAGTATTCCGGAAATATAGACGTGGCGTGGAAGTTATCCGGTGCCGACTTATCCCTCGGGGACGCTTTCAAAGTCGCCTCAGGACTGTTTACGAATTTTTCCTCCGTAAAATCCGGTTCTATGTACTTCGGAAGTTTAAATGCCATATACATCGCCTCTTTCTCAATGGATTTATTTCGTTACCGGCACATTCTATCACAGGATGAGGAAGAATAAAATACAGAATTTAATTTGTACATTTATAAATATTAAGGGAGATAAAATACCTAATAAGTATTGAAATTTCAGGACTAATATAGTAGACTATATTCTAGACTGAAATTTGTATTAAAAATAAAACATACCCTGACCGGGAGGGCATTAAGCAAGGTGAAGAGGAAAAACGACCGCAATACTAAGGGAAAAATAGTGTCTGCCGCTTGGCAGCTTTTCTATCAGCAGGGATACGACGACACCACCATAGATGAGATAGTGGAGACGTCCGGTACATCCAGAGGCTCTTTTTATCATTATTTTACATCTAAGGACGATATCCTGACCTCCCTTTCCTATCTGTTCGACGAAAAATACGAGGAGCTTATGGAGATTATGGATCCCGATCTCCCCCCTCTGGATAAGCTCATATATATGAATCAGGAATTGTTCCTGATGATCGAGAACACGGTCTCCGTGTCTCTGCTTTCCCAGCTTTTCGCTTCCCAGCTTATAACAAAGGGAGAGCGACACCTTTTGGAGCCCAGCCGCACCTACTATAAGCTTTTGCGTCAGGTGACCATCGAGGGGCAGAAACAGGGGATATTCAAGGATGAATTTTCCATCAACGATATAACTAAGGCCTACGCGGTATTTGAGCGGGGTCTGATGTATGACTGGTGCCTCTGTAACGGGAATTACTCCCTTTGTCAGTACTCATCCATAATGCTCCCGCCTTTCCTCAGGGGTTTCTGCAAGGTATAGGGAAAAAATGGCTTTTTCAAGACCTTCTTCAATTCGGACTTTACATTGCAGATTTATATGATATAATTAAACTAATGAGAGAAAGTTAATTTTTTAACAAAATAAATGCTAAAAGGCTGCTTTTTAATTATTAGGAGGTAAATTACCATGAAAAAAATCGGCGTATTAGGAACAGGCACCATGGGCGCAGGTATAATCCAAGTTCTCGCTCAGAACGGTTATGAAGTAGTTTTGAGAGCCAGAAGACAGACTTCCGTAGACAAGGGACTGGCTGCAGTGGAGAAGGGTTTGGATAGGCTCATTAAGAAGGAAAAGATAACCGAAGCTGATAAGGCGGAGATAATGGGAAGAATCCAAGGATCCACTGACATCAGCATAGTAAAGGACGCTGACCTGATCATCGAAGCGGCTACCGAAGATATGGAAGCTAAGAAGGCTCTTTTCGCTGAGCTGGATCAGCTGGTAGGACCGGACACCATTCTGGCGACTAACACATCTTCTCTTTCCATCACCGAGATTGCAGCTGCCACAGGCAGACCTGACAAGGTTGTAGGAATGCATTTCTTCAATCCTGTTCCTGCTATGAAGCTGGTGGAGATTATAAAGGGACTCACTACCTCCGAGGAAACTAAGAATGCGGTTGTAGAGCTGGCAGAGAAGCTTGGAAAGAACCCTGTCGAGGTTGCCGAGGCGCCCGGATTCGTGGTAAACAGAATACTCATCCCTATGATAAACGAAGGTATCGGCATCCTGGCAGACGGAGTTGCAGATGCTGAGGGAATCGATACAGCTATGAAGCTGGGCGCTAACCATCCGATGGGACCTCTGGAGCTTGGCGATCTCATTGGACTTGACGTTGTCCTCGCCATCATGGATGTTCTCTATAAGGAGTACGGCGATCCTAAGTACAGGGCTCACGTTCTTCTGAGAAAGATGGTAAGAGCCGGAAAGCTGGGAAGAAAGACCGGCGTAGGCTTCTACGACTACAGAAAATAACATTCACCCTTTCAAGGGACAGTGATCGGATAATGCCGGTCCTGTCCCCTTTTCTTATGGATAAGAAGGCGGACGAAATGATTATCCGAGCATAATGTATGAATATGCCAAAAGCCTATCGAGATGTTCCTCTTGTTAAGATACTGACGGGAATTGGGTGATGCGGGAAATCAACAATTTTGGATATGCTTAAAGAGGACTTGCTGCAAAGCGGAATCGCAGCAGAGCATATTATCAGCATGCGCTATACATCAGAAGATTTTGACGGTGGAATAACCGACAAGGATATGTGTAACGGTATCAAAAATCAAGTGGCAGACGATATGCGTTATCATCTTTTGTTGGATGAAGTGCTGGAGATGGGCGAACGGAAAGCTTACATATTTTTACAGTAGCCTTGCAGGACAATATGGGGTAAAATGGAGAGGATAATATTATTAAGAAAGAGGAAGCTAATGACAGAAGAAAAAGCATGGACGGCGGCGAAGGAAGGTTCCAACGCAGAAACTGACGGCGAAACGGTTGACACCGGAAATGACAACAGCGGACATGCCGTGAAGGTTCACGAAGAAAAAAAGCGAGATGAAAGGGAACGTCCGGAGGTCGAGGGAATTCTGGATATGGCCGACGGAGGATTCGGCTTTTTAAGATTCAATAATTTCTTGACCAGCAAAGACGATATCTACGTGTCCCCGACACAGATACGCAGGTTTAATCTGAAGACAGGGGACAAGATAAAGGGAATTTCCGGACTGCCTAGCAGCAGTGAGAAGTTCGGAGCCCTCCTCTACGTTTTGACGGTAAACGGGGACGAGCCGGGAGTGGCTATGAGAAGACCGGATTTTGATAAACTGACGCCGGTATTCCCATATGAAAGGATCACATTAGAGGATTCGCCGGGAGATCTCTCCACAAGACTCATAGATCTGATCGCTCCTATCGGCAAAGGCCAGCGGGGACTCATCGTAGCGCCTCCTAAGGCCGGCAAGACCACCCTTCTTAAAAACATAGCCAACAGCATCGAAAAAAATCACCCTGACCTTGAGATAATAGTTCTTCTGGTAGATGAACGGCCGGAAGAGGTAACGGATATGAGGAGGTCTCTCCGCGGAGGAGAGGTCATATACTCCACATTCGACGAGATGCCTTCCCACCATGTCAAGGTGGCTGAGATGGTCATGGCGAGAGCGGAGAGACTGGCGGAGCACGGAAAAGACGTGGTAATTCTCCTGGACAGCATAACCAGACTTGCCAGGGCGTATAATCTGGTAGTACCGCCATCGGGCAGGACCCTGTCGGGAGGCTTGGATCCGGGAGCTCTCCACAAGCCTAAGAAGTTCTTCGGTACAGCGAGAAAGCTGGAGGAGGGGGGCAGCGTGACAATTTTGGCTACGGCTCTGGTGGAGACGGGAAGCCGCATGGACGATGTTATATACGAGGAGTTTAAGGGTACAGGCAATATGGAACTGCATCTTGACAGGAGGCTTTCGGAGAAGCGTATATTCCCTGCTATAGATTTAAATAAGTCGGGAACCAGGAGAGAGGATCTTCTCATGAATCAGGATGAGCTGGAGGCCATATGGCTCATGAGGAAGGCTCTTTCCGGTTCTTCTAATCAGGATGCGGCGGAAGCTATAATAGATAATCTGGCACATACCAGGATTAACAGAGATTTCATAGAGATAATAAAGAAGGTATTTAACAGTTAATGGACTTCAGCAAGATTTTCTTAAAAGACGCATGCCCCACTTCCATAGGAGGTCAAGCGGTTTTGGACGGTGTTATGATGAAAGGCCCCGACCGGATAGCGGTGACCGTAAGGAGACCGGACGGGCAGCTGCATATAAGAACCACGCCCCTTAAAAAGCCTAACAGGCTCAGAAGGGTTCCTCTGGTCAGAGGAGTCATCGCCTTCGTGGATTCTCTGGTGACAGGCATGTCAACCATAATGTATTCGGCTGACGTCGCTGCCGAATTCGACGATGAGGAAGTGGAGAAGGGAAGGTTCGAGCTCTGGGCAGAGAATAAGTTCGGTGCGAAGGCGGTTTGGAATCTGTTCATGTACGGGGCGGTAATATTCGCATTGGCGTTCACCGTAGGCGTATTCATATTGCTCCCTACTGTTGCGGTTAACCTTTTAGGCGCCGGGATTGAAAACCATGTGATACTTAATTTGTGTGAGGGTGTGCTGAGGATGATCATCTTCATCCTGTACATCTGGGCAATCAGCAAGATGGAAGACATAAAGGTTACCTTCCGGTATCACGGAGCAGAGCATAAGACCATACACTGCTTTGAAAAGGGTCTGGAGCTAACCCCTGATAACGCTCAGCAGTTCTACACTCTTCATCCCAGGTGCGGAACCAGCTTTCTCATGTTCGTCATGTTGATAAGCTTCATACTGTTCTCCCTTCTCGGGTGGCCTAATCTGGCTTTCAGGATACTGTCCAGGATAATACTGATCCCTGTAGTCGCAGGAATTTCCTATGAGCTTTTAAGATGGGCGGGAAGAAGCGATAACCGGCTGGTCAGGATACTGAGCGTACCCGGACTATGGCTCCAGAGGATAACCACCAACGAGCCGACGAGGGAGCAGCTGGAGGTGGCCATAGCTTCTATGAAGGCTGTTCTGGTTCCGGAGGGGACTCCGTTTATAGAGGGCATATGCGATACAGACGCTAATCTCATAGAAAAACACGTAGTAGGAGAGGATAAATGAGCCTTTCAGTGAAGGAAATACTTAGCATAGGGCAAAGGCGGCTTCAGGAAGCAGGAGTTGCGGACGCAGCTATAGACAGCAGGCTCCTGTATTGTTTCATGACCGGAATAGAGAGAGGCCGGATTTTTCTCATGTACCAGAACACATTACAGGACGACCAGTGCGACGAGTATTTCAGGCTGGTGGACGAAAGAGCCGGGGGAATGCCGCTCCAGTACATTACCGGGACGCAGGAGTTCATGGGTCTTGAATTTTTTGTCGATGAAAACGTACTGATACCTCGCCAGGATACGGAAACCATGGTAGAGGACGTGATCTCTCTCGTAAAGGACGGCATGGTCAGAGGCGGGGAGATAGAAGAAGCAAGGAGAAAGGAATGGCGCGTGCTGGATCTGTGCACCGGAAGCGGAGCCATAGGGCTGTCTCTGGCGAAGCTTTTGACCGGTGTAAAGCTTTCGGTGACTTGCTCCGACATAAGCGGCCCCGCCTTAGGTATCGCCCGTAAAAACGCTGAGAAGCTTGGCGTGACAAAGTCTGTAAGGCTGGTGGAGGGCGACATGCTTTCGCCCTTTTCCGGCAGATCGAAGAGGAATAAATTCGACCTGATAGTATCCAATCCGCCTTACATATGTTCAGATGTGATACCGACCCTTCAGACGGAGGTTAAGGATCACGAGCCTATGGAGGCTCTGGACGGAGGGAAGGACGGTCTGGACTTCTATCGGGTAATAGGTAAGGAGGCTGCAAGCCGCCTTAAGAAGAACGGATTCATATTTTTGGAAATCGGCTTCGACCAAGGGAAAAAAGTCACGGATCTCTTAGAGGAATCAGGAGAATTCACGGATATAATATGCCTTAAGGACCTTGCGGGAAAGGACAGGATAGTATTTGCCCGAAAGGCCGAATAAGCCATAGGCTGATTGATAAAAAAGCAGGAGGAAAAGATGAAAGATATACAGCTCAGAGAGCTCCACAGGAACACTGCCGCTTATGCGGACGGGGAAATAACGGTGAAAGGCTGGATAAGAACCAATCGAAATTCCAATAAGTTCGGGTTCATAGAGCTCAATGACGGCAGCTTTTTCAAATCCGTTCAGGTAGTTTACGAAGCGGATAAAATAGATAATTTTGCCGCCGTATCCAAGGCGCCTATAGCTGCCGCCCTCTGCGTAAAGGGAAGGGTAGAGCTTACTCCGGAGGCTAAACAGCCTTTCGAGATAAAGGCGGCAAAGATCACCGTTGAGGCTGGCGCAGACGCCGATTATCCCCTTCAGAAAAAGAGACATTCCATGGAGTTTCTGAGAGAGATATCCTATCTGAGACCGAGGAGCAACACCTTTTCCGCCGTGTTCAGAGTTCGCTCCATAGTGGCGTACGCCATCCATAGGTTCTTCCAGGAAAGGCACTTCGTCTATGTTCACACTCCTATTGTCACGGGAAGCGATTGTGAAGGAGCAGGGGAAATGTTCAGAGTGACTACGCTGGACATGGAAAATCCTCCGAGGACAGAGGAGGGAGGAATCGACTACTCCGAGGACTTCTTCGGACGGGAGACCGGCCTTACCGTAAGCGGACAGCTGGAGGGTGAGGCCTTCGCCATGGCTTTCAGAAACATATACACCTTCGGACCTACATTCCGCGCGGAAAACTCCAACACTGCCAGACATGCTTCGGAATTCTGGATGATAGAGCCTGAGATAGCCTTCGCTGACCTGAAGGATAACATGGAGCTGGCAGAGGAGATGGTAAAATACATCATCACCTACGTGAGGGAGAACGCTCCTGAAGAGATGGAGTTCTTTAACAGCTTCATCGACAAAGGGCTATCCGCCAGGCTTGATCACATCGTCAACTCGGACTTTGGAAGGGTCACTTACACAGAGGCGGTAGAGCTTCTGAAGAAATCGGGCAAGGAGTTCCAGTATCCTGTAGAATGGGGCATTGACCTCCAGACGGAGCACGAAAGATATCTGACGGAAGAGATATTTAAGAAGCCTCTCTTCGTCACCGATTACCCGAAGGATATAAAGGCGTTCTACATGAGGTTGAACGACGACGGAAGGACGGTGGCGGCCTGCGACCTTTTGGTTCCGGGAGTGGGCGAGATAATAGGCGGAAGCCAGAGAGAGGAAAGACTGGAGCTACTAGAGAGTCGCATGGATGAGATGGGACTGGATAAGGAGACCTACAGCTGGTATCTGGATCTGAGAAGATACGGAGGCGTAAAGCACGCAGGCTACGGTCTGGGATTCGAACGGATGATCATGTATCTCACAGGAATGAGCAATATCCGTGACGTCCTTCCGTTCCCGAGGACGCCAAAGAACGCAGAGTTTTAAAACCACTGCGTAAGCAGCTGTGATTATATGGCCGGCACCTTGTGAGAGCCGTGAACCCCTATGAACCCGGTGAACCGGATTGAAAATGCCGTTTTGTTCTCGGAAACGGTGCCATGCCGCTGCACGGAGCGAAAGGGAGAAGCTTATATAGCAACCCTTATGGAATTGGGATAAGAGATGAAAGAAAATAGATATGATGACGAACCCTTTTTTAAGAAATACAGCGAAATGGAACGCTCGAAAAAGGGATTAGAGGGCGCCGGAGAATGGTCGGAATTGAAAATAATTCTACCCGACTTCACAGGAAAGAGGGTCTTAGATTTAGGGTGCGGATACGGTTGGCACTGTAAGTACGCAGTTGAGCATGGGGCAGATTTTGTGCTGGGAACAGACATATCAAATAAGATGTTACAGGTTGCCAACCGAAGAAATAATGATGATAAAATTAAATATCAGTGCATTGCCATGGAAGACTTGGACTTCCAACCGGAAACCTTCGATATAGTATTGAGCTCACTGGCGTTTCATTATGTGGAGAACCTTGAACCTTTGGTAAAAAACATATCGTCGTGGCTGAAGAAGGGTGGACAACTTGTCTTTTCCGTTGAACATCCTACATTCACAGCCTACGGAGAACAGGACTGGTATTACGACGAAGACGGAAAAATTCTTCATTTTCCCGTCGATAATTATTACTATGAAGGAAGGAGAATAGCCGTATTTCTGGGAGAAAAAGTGATAAAGTATCACAGAACCCTGACGACATATTTTAACGCCTTGCTGCAAAACGGATTTACCATTCAGCATATGGTTGAGCCCAAACCTCCGGAAAGTATGATGAATATTCCGGGAATGAAAGATGAAATGCGTCGCCCCATGATGCTGCTCGTTTCCGCGCGGAGGAATCTAAATCCGGGGAAAGAAAGTCGTAAAAATCCTATCCCCGTTTAATAAAGTTAGTCATGGCGTCGGTTTCCGAGTCAGGACATGGGATACCGGCCTTTCTCCCTGCCTCGAAGCACCGCATCATCCATATCATGTTCCTGGCTAGGTTTCTCACGGTCTGCATTCCCTCTTCATCCTTAGGGGCGTCGTCGGCTCTGAGGCCGTGAACGCCGTTCCAGTAGGTGGATCCGGCTACAGGCATCTGAGAAATGCCGAAGAACTTATTTATACCGTCAAGGGTGGCTGTGGTACCTGCGCGGCGGGCTACGGCAATGGCTGCGCCGGGCTTGAATCTGAATGCTGCATATTTATCCTTGCATCCGCTGGAGAAGAATACTCTGTCCAGAAAGGTGTAGAGTCTTCCGCTGGGATGAGCGTAGTATACAGGGGAGGCGAATATGAATCCATCGGCGCTTTCCGCTTTTTCCACGAATCGGTTAACCTCATCGTCCATTACGCATCTGCCGTTTTTCACGCAGAAGTTGCACTGCAGGCAGTCTGAGATAGGCTCTTTTCCCAGCTGGATTATCTCAGCTTCCACGCCTTCATCTTTGAAAATCTTTACCGCCTCATTGATTGCGGCCATAGTGGTTCCGTTTTCGCGACTGCTGCCGTTTACTAACATTACCTTCATCTTGAAATACCTCCGTAGATAGATAATAGAAGTCTTCTAAGCCTTTGTCCCTATAAAAAACTCCTTACGAATATCTCCACACCTATAATTATCAGAATGATCCCGCCGAAAACGTGAGCCATGTGAGAAAGCTTCGTGCCGAATTTCCGCCCGATGAGGAGACCCGCAGAACAGACGAAGAAGGTCACGACGCCTATTATGGCGGCGGATATGACAGCCATAACAGCATCATATCCGGAGATGGTGAAGCCTACAGATAAGGCGTCTATGGATGTGGCTACACCCTGGAGCATGAGAAGAGTGAAGTTTACCGTCTCCGTCTCAGTCTCCTCAGGATGTTTTCTACATTTTAAACCCTCGCGGATCATATTGCAACCTATAAGAACCAGAAGAATCAAGGCAATCCATGGTATCAGCCTCTCGAAAAAAGCGAAGTAATCAGCGGCTGTCTTTACGCAGAACCATCCGATCACAGGCATTAAAAACTGAAATGCTCCGAACACTCCGGCTATTAACCCCATGCGGCGCACCTTCATGTGAGGTTCGTTCAAGCCGTTGGCTAAGGACACCGAAAAGGCGTCCATGGCCAGACCGATTCCAAGAGAAATGTTGGTAAAGATAAAGGGAAAATAAAACTTCATAGCTGCTCCGTTCTACGATGCACTTAATATAGGCTTTGCTGATTTACAACAGATCTATTCTACCAGAGTTTTGCAGACCTTGTCTATTTTTATTTTCCATTCAACTTGCGTAACGGTAATATCAATAGTTTTAGTTTCAGAAGTTTGGCTTTTAGACTTCTTTTGAAAAAATACTCGTTTTGACCAAACTCCTTTACGGGTATGGCGTTCACGCACCTCCTTTGTTATACGTGACGCGAATATGCAGACAACAGCTATGCTTTTCCAGTTAATCCGGCGAATTCACGGCCTGCACCGGTCGGCCATCCGCCGGGATGGGTTTGCCCTTTTGCTGTGCGCAATCGGTCGGAGCGCACAACATAGCAAAGGTGGAAGTCCTTTGTTCAAGACTTCCACCCGGTTCTATCATAGAGGTTTCTTATATATTTCGCTTTAAAGCAGGGTATTTTAAATAGGGATACCTTCAATTCAATTCCATTATGTAAAATGACTCATTATTTATGGCTAATATATAATTATCTTTGCCGGCAGGATAAAATGATTTTACCAATATGTCATTTTCCATTTCATCGGTCAATGTAATTTCCCCAACAACATTGTCGCTGATTTTGATATAGTAAGGATTGAAATTATCATCCACGGCTGCACAATACTCACCTGATGAGCCGGTCATTCTCCACCATCTTTTGGTTTGCTGTAAGGCTTTTTCTTCAGAACCATCAAGGGGAATCCCTACTATTTTTATTTTGTTTATTTCTGCTCCTATTGAAGCAACAATGTAATTTTCGTTGATGGTGCATGAATTGAGCACATCATCTAATTGGTACCGCAGGTACATTTCATTTTCATCGCCCGCACATAACATGGAGGTCTCATTTTGCTGATCATACAGAGTGAAAAGATACATGTCTCCGTTGGTTTCGACAATACTGTACGTTTTAGCATTATTAACGGATTCAATAGTTTCACTGCTGAGATCGGTTACTTTTTTAACCGATACTGTTGTAATACCTTCTTCTGTGTGCTCGCTTATATAAACGGGCGTTTCACCTATAAGTGTAACCTCTGTTGCCGTTTGATCTGTGCTGTATCCGGAATCTATTGTGTGCTGATTTTTGCCGTCAAAGTATATGACATTCCATTTATACATTGGTTCTGGCATATGTTCTTTGTCGATTTTAGATTCGGCATAAAGAAGCCCATCTTTGTAAGGCACGGCGCTGTAAATCAGATTTTCACTTTTCAGGTCATATAATTTAGAAGAAGCTTCTCTGTAATTTAATACATACACTCCGTTGGTTCTTATTTCAGGATGGATGATGTCTGTTGCAGTAGTAATATTGTCATACACATTAGCAACGACGAGGATGTCTTCTCCTGAATGGCAAATAGTATACATATTCAGCTTTTGCCCCGTTTCGGAATCTTCCTCTAAATCAAACGGCATCGCTATTTGGGTAAGCTTTGCATTAATTGTTTCCGACGCGTTGCCCTCATCTGTGTCGGGATTCGAACAGGCTGCAAAAGCAAGCATCATTATAACGGTAAGTACACATATTGCCAGCTTATAGACAATGTCCTTCATGTCAGATCACCTCTTTTTTCCGATATTCAATAGGATATGCAATATCCGGCATTAGGGTTTACAGCCTGCTGCATTACCGGTACGGTGGTAGAATAACTACCATATAGATATCACATCCTGAACACAAAATCAATACTATTTTTAAAAAAATCTAAAATATTAGATAAGGCATTTATAATAATATATAGATATACCGTAAGTTAAAATGTCACGGAGAAGATGTAATTCCACTCTTTTGGATTCAGCGCCGTAAAGTAAGTTCAATTCAAAAATGCAGGCATCGGATTTTCGCCCTCAGGGGAGAGGAAAGGGGCGCGCCTTTTAGGTTTGTGAAAACATTATCAAATAAATACAGATATTATAAAATCCGTGAATTTCAAGGATTAAGGCATTTTAAACCTTGATAAAAAACAATCAATGGCGACTTGTACTTTTTATGTTTTTTCGTTTTAAGGGTTTCAATTTAGGGTTAGGTATGTATAATATGACATGAACGCTCCCGGAGAGAAAAAGGCGGAACGTATAAAGCCTGCGGGCGAAGCATTTTAGGAGGAAAAAACGATGAAAGAGATCAATGCAAAGGATATTACTTCTGTTATCAGAAGACTTTGCATGGAAGCTAATTCGTATCTGCCTGACGATATCAAAGAAAAAATAGCGGCTTGCCGTAAGGCGGAGACGTGGGATCTGGCGAGGGATATCCTTGGCACAATCGAGGAGAATTTTCTTATTGCCGAAGACGAGTTCCTACCGATCTGCCAGGATACGGGAGTCGCTTGTGTTTTTTTGGAGATAGGTCAGGACGTTCATATTAACGGCGATTTAAGGGAGGCCGTAGATGAAGGAGTGAGAAGCGGTTACGAGGACGGATATTTGAGAAAATCCGTAGTCAGGGATCCGCTGGACAGAGTGAATACAGGCGATAACACGCCTGCAATGCTATACACGGAGATCGTTCCGGGCGATCGGCTGAAGATAACTGTGGCGCCCAAGGGATTCGGAAGTGAGAACATGAGCGGGATTAAAATGCTCAAGCCGTCTGACGGGATCGAAGGCGTTAAGGACTTCATACTGGAAACGGTGGAAAACGCCGGACCTAATCCATGTCCTCCTGTAGTGGTGGGAGTAGGAATAGGCGGAACCTTCGATAAGGCAGCTCTTTTGGCGAAGAAGGCTCTGCTGAGGAGCATCGGCGTCAGAAATGAAGATAAGCTTTACGCCGACATGGAAGAGGAAATGCTGGATAAGATAAACAGTCTGGGGATAGGGCCTCAGGGAGTGGGAGGAGCTACCACGGCCCTTGCCGTCAACATAGAGAAGATGCCTACCCACATAGCGGGACTGCCTGTGGCTGTGAACATAAATTGTCACGTAGCGAGACATTGCTCGGCGGAGCTGTAGATAGGAGGAACCATGGAAAAACGAATCACGTCGCCTCTTACCGCGGATAAGGTCAGAGACCTGAGAGCCGGAGACAGTGTCCTGCTTTCAGGAGTCATATACACAGCCAGAGACGCGGCTCATAAGAGATTGTGCCGGCTCTTGGAAAGCGGGAAGGAGCTTCCCTTCGACCCGATGGATCAGATCGTATACTATGTAGGACCTACCCCCGAGAAACCGGGTCAGCCTATCGGATCGGCAGGCCCTACCACCAGCTACCGTATGGATGCTTACGCGCCGGCCCTCATGAGAGCAGGCCTGAGAGGGATGATCGGAAAGGGAAAGCGTTCCGACGAGGTGAGAGAGACTATGAAGGAGTGTACGGGAGTCTACTTCGGAGCCATCGGAGGAGCAGGAGCCGTAATCGCCAGGTCGGTTAAAAAGGCTGAGATCATAGCCTATGAAGATCTGGGTGCGGAGGCTGTGAGAAGGCTCGAGGTGGAGGACATGCCTCTTTTCGTCATAATGGATTGCTACGGGGGGAATCTCTACGAGACGGGAAGAGAAGGCTACCTTGCCAAATTGGGAAAATAGTTTTTAGATATAAATGAAACATATAATATGAAAGGAAACGCTCGCACCAATGGATAAGAATAAGAAAAAACACAGAGTCATACTGGGCGTGATCGGAGCCGACGTTCACGCCGTAGGAAACACCATACTGAACAGGGCTCTTCAGGACGCGGGATTCGAAGTTACCAATCTGGGCGTAATGGTACCCCAGGAGGAGATGATCAGAGCCGCGGTGGAGGACGGAGCCGACGCGATCCTGGTTTCCTCCCTTTACGGGCAGGGAGAGATAGACTGCACCGGAATGAGAGAGAAGTGCGAGGAGGCGGGCCTTAAGGACATCCTCCTGTACGCAGGCGGAAATCTGGTCGTTGGAAAAATACCTGAAGAAGAGATCGAACGGAGATATAAGAAGCTGGGTTTTGACAGGGCGTTCGGGCCGGGAACGGATCCGTCTGTGACCATAGAGGCTTTGAAAAAGGACTTGACAAAGGGGAGAATACTCCACCACAGAGGCTCGGGAGAGTGCTAGGGCCGGAGGAGATATGAGATGAAAGATGTTTTACTCATAGACTTCGGCAGCACATATACTAAGATAACGGCAGTTGATATAGAGAGAGAGGAAATCTCAGGAACGGCTCAGAGCTTTACCACCATAGAGACGGATATAAACGACGGACTGAATAACGCCCTCAGGAGGCTGGAGGGAGAGGCGGGAATCCGGGAATTCGACGAGAGATACGCCTGCTCCAGCGCCGCGGGAGGACTGAGAATGGTGGCCATAGGTCTGGTTCCTGAGCTGACGGCCACAGCGGCTAAGCAGGCATCCCTGGGAGCGGGGGCGAAGGTCATAAAGACCTATTCCTACGAGCTGACAGGGGGAGACGTCAGGGAGATTGATGATATAGCGCCTGACATACTTCTCCTTACAGGTGGCACCGATGGGGGAAATAAGGAAAATATATTGTTCAATGCCCATCAGCTCAAGGGCGTGAAGAACAGAGGCTTTCCCATAATAATAGCCGGAAACAGAAGCTGCACCGACGAGGTCGCAGAGATTCTTAAGGATTTTGAGACATTTAAGTGCGAGAACGTCATGCCGAAGCTTAACATCCCCAATGTGGAGCCGGTGCAGGAGCTAATAAGGAGCATATTCCTGAAGAAGATCGTGCTGGCCAAAGGCCTGAGCGGGGCGGAGGAGCTTGTAAAGGGTATACTCATGCCGACCCCTGCGGCCATGCTTGAAGCGATGAAGCTTCTGTCCAAAGGTACCGACGGTGAAGAGGGTATAGGCGAGCTGGTAGGAGTAGACTTAGGCGGCGCCACCACAGACGTATATTCCATGTCCTACGGACTTCCTCAGACGGGCGCGGCGGTGCTGAAGGGCCTGAGAGAGGATTACGCCAAGAGGACAGTGGAGGGTGACATAGGCATGCGCTACAGCATAAGCGGGATAGTGGAGGCCTCGGATATGATGAGAATTTCCCATCTGTCAGGACTTCCGGAGAAGAAATGCCGGGAAATGATAGACTATCTGGCTGTGCATACCGACAAAGTGCCGGCGGCAGATGAGCCGGATTTTATAGCCTTGGATTACGCTCTGGCGTCTATGGCCGTTGAGGCCGCCGTAACGAGACATGCGGGAAGGCTGGAGCCGTTTTACACGCCTGCGGGCATGAGCTACATGCAGACGGGGAAGGATCTTACCGGAGTGAAGACGATTGTGGCGACAGGAGGAGCCCTTATCCACACGGACAGGACAGGGGACATTTTAAAGCACGCTTTGTCCAAGGCGGAGGACGGGTTCTCCCTTAAACCGAAGGAAGCGAAATTCCTCGTAGACAGAAAGTACATACTCGCTGCCATGGGTCTTCTCAGCACAGAGTATCCGGACGCGGCTTTGAGAATTATGAAAAAGGAGTTAGAAGAAAATGGAGTTTCTTGATTTAAAGAATAAAAGACTTAGCGACGATGAGTTCAATAAGATCCGTGAAGAAGTGCTGAAAACATGGGAGACAGGAGAGGCCGTGAGGGAGCTTCAGAAGGGAATAGATTACCAGAAGGCCCTTCCCGAATCGAAGAACTTTTCCATGAAACTGAAAAAGGCGAAGGAAGACAAGGCAACTCTCATCCAGCCAAGGGCAGGAGTAGGCCTTGTGGAAAACCACATTGAACTCCTGAAGTATCTGGAAACTGAAGGGGAGGCAGACTTCCTTCCCAGCACTATAGACTCCTACACCAGACAGAATCAGTATGAAAACTGTGCCGAAGGCATCAGGCGAGAGAAGGAAAGCATGGTGGACGGCATGTTCCATCCTTACCTTAACGGATTTCCTGCTGTCAATCACGGCGTTGAAGGATGCAGAAGAGTTATCGAGGCTACAAAATCCCCCGTACAGGTAAGGCACGGCACGCCGGATGCAAGGCTTTTGGCAGAGATCACCTATGCCGGCGGATTCACCTCCTATGAAGGGGGCGGCATATCCTACAACATCCCTTATGCTAAGAGCATTCCTATCGAAAAAACCATAAGAGACTGGCAGTATGTAGACAGACTTACGGGAATATACGAGGAAGCGGGAGTACATATTAACAGAGAGCCTTACGGCCCTCTTACCGGAACTCTGGTACCTCCTTGTATTTCTCACTCCGTAGCCATCATGGAGGCTCTCCTCGCCGCGGAGCAGGGAGTGAAGAACATTACCGTAGGCTACGGACAGCTTGGAAACCAGGTGCAGGATGTGGCAGCTGTCAGGACTTTAGAAGAGCTTACAGAGGATTACCTGCTCAGGTTCGGTTACGAAGATGTTACCGTCACCACCGTATTCCACCAGTGGATGGGAGGATTTCCGGCAGACGAGGCGAAGGCATTCGGCATGATCGCATGGGGAGCCGCCTGCGCAGCCCTTTCCAAGGCGACGAAGGTAATAGTGAAGACGCCTCACGAGGCTGCCGGCGTTCCGACTAAAGAAGCTAACGGGCAGGGTCTCCGATGCACCAAACAGGTGACTAACATGCTTAAGGATCAGACCTTCACCGGCTCAAGACTGGAAAGAGAGAAGGAGATCATAAAGGAAGAGACAAGGTGCATAGTGGATAAGTGCATAGAGCTGGGATACGGAGATGTAGCCGCAGGTGCCGTGGCAGGCATTAACGCGGGAATAATAGATATTCCTTTCGGACCTGCGAAGTGCAACGCAGGCATTATGCTGCCGGCGAGAGACAGCAGCGGAGCCGTAAGAATCCTGGAGACAGGAAACCTTCCGTTCACCGAAGACCTTAAGAGGTTCCACAAGGAAAAGCTGGAAGACAGAGCGGCGTCGGAGAACCGGACTGTATCCTTCCAGATGGTAATAGACGATGTTTACGCAATAAGCAAGGGTCATCTGGTAGGAAGACCTAGATATTAAGACCTGAAATAATCAGGAAGCAAACTAGACGATTTTGGAGGTAAGCTTAAGATGAAAATAGAGAAGGTAGTGTGCTCAGCAGGTCGTACAGGATTTTTCTTTGACGATCAAAAGGCGATAAAGGCGGGAGCGAAGGCTGACGGAGAAGCCTATATCGGTCAGGCCATGACCCCCGGATTCGATAAGATCAGACAGGCGGGAGAGTCTATTTCCGTAATGCTCCTCCTGGAAGACGGACAGATCGCGTACGGCGACTGCGCTGCGGTACAGTATTCCGGAGCAGGGGGAAGAGACCCTCTCTTCATAGCGGATAACTTCATCCCTGTTATAGAAAAATACGTAGCTCCTGTGCTGGAGGGAAAAGAGGCGGACAGCTTCAGAGATCTGGCAGAAGCCGTGGAAAAGATCGAAATCGACGGGAAGAAGCTTCATACGGCCATCAGATACGGCGTTTCCCAAGCCATTCTGGACGCTGTAGGGAAGGGAACCAACAGGCTCATGTGTGAGGTGGTAGCCGACGAATACGGCACCGCGGTTTCCGAAGAGCAAATCCCTATATTCTCCCAGTCCGGAGATACCCGATATGAAAACGCCGACAAGATGATACTGAAGGGTTCAGCCATCCTTCCCCACGCTCTCATAAACAACGTAGAGACTAAGCTGGGAAGAGACGGTTCCATTCTCAAAGAATACGTGGAATGGCTGAGAGACAGGATCATCGCTTTAAGACCGGCCGAGGATTACTCCCCCATAATACATATAGATGTGTACGGAACCATAGGACAGGCCTTCGGCAACGAGAACTATAAGGGGATGGCCGACTACATCGCTACCCTGGAGGAAGCGGCGAAACCGTTTAAGCTGAGGATTGAAGGCCCTATGGACGCAGGGGAGAGAGAAAAGCAGATGCTCTGCCTCAAGAGGCTTAGAGAGGAGATCGACGGAAGAGGCATAGACGTAGAGCTGGTAGCCGACGAGTGGTGTAATACTCTCGAGGACGTCATCTACTTCTGCGACAACAAGGCCGGCCACATGGCCCAGATAAAGACTCCCGACCTGGGGGGGATAAACAACACTATCGAGGCTGTGCTCTACTGCAAGAGAAACGGCTTCGGGGCGTATCAGGGAGGCACTTGCAACGAGACGGACAGATCGGCTCAGGTGTGCGTAAACTGCGCCATGGCGACTCAGCCCGACCAGATCCTGGCAAAACCGGGAATGGGTGTAGATGAGGGGTTCATGATAGTATATAATGAGATGAACAGGATAATAGCGCTTCGCAAGGCAAGGAAAAAATAAGCTTCGCAGTATCGCAGGACGAGGCGCGCCTTTTTATACGAGGCGTGCCTCTTGCGGCATTTTTAAACAGGTGAGGTACATGTCATACATAAGAAATCTGTACAGCATTTACTTTGCTCCCAGGGGCAATGTAAGAATGAGCGAGCTGGGAATGCAGATAGCCCAGCAGTATTTGAGACCGATAGACCGCCTCATAGGGGTCGTAGGCGAAGCGGGAGCCGGAAAGAGCATGATAGTAAGGGGAATGTTTCCCGGACTGGAGCTGACCAACGACGATAATGGGGTGAACATCAGACCGCTTCCCATGCTTGAGCTGGTAGACGACCCTCTGGCCATGGTGAATAAGAGCGGAATGTCACTCTTTGCCACTCCCCACACATATCACGTGGATATCAGGTTCGAGCAGGGATTCACACCTCTGCCAAAGCTGGCTGACGCCATAATCACAGCTTTAAAAAAGGGAAAAAGGGTGGTAGTAGAGCACTTCGATCTGGTCTACCCCTTTCTGAAGAGTCCTGAAAGCGAGAACCGGCCTATCAACGCCGATCTGATCATCGGCATAGGGGAAGAGGTTATCGTGACCAGACCTGACATCTTTGGCCCTATACCTCAGGATATTTACAATATCGTCAGCAAGTCGATAAAGTACAGAAAGATGGTACACTCAGCGGAGGATATCACCTGCTATTTCCTGTCCCACGGACTTCCCAAGAACTACGAGCATGCCGACATAAAGCACGGCTTCCTCCTCTGCTTCAAGGAAAGGCCTATGGTGTCCCTGGAAATGCTTGAAAAGAAGGTGAACGCCGTAATAGAGGAGAATCTGCCGATATCCTTCTACGACGACTATCACATAACCATAGGTGATAACATCGTAACCTGCGCGGCTCCCAGAAACCACGTAAAGAGTACGGGAGACATAGAGGACTTCAAGCTGATGAAGGAGATACCTTACGATCCTATAATGAAGTGCTACCTTATCGTCGGCATGGTAGGCCAAAAGGAGGCGCCGAAGATAGGCGAGGACATAGATAAGATAGAAAGGGTATATTAGGACAGGCAGGAGGCGATAGAGATGGAAATAAAAAAGACCGCCACTGCGGGGACGCTGGAATCCAGCGACGCATACGTAATGGCTGAGCCTTTTGACAGACTGGAGATCGACCTTACCTCGGTGGTATACGAACAGTTTAAGGATGAGATATTGAGTCAGGTTAAGGCGGTTGCCGATTCCCTCGGTGTAGACAGGGGCAGGATCACCGTGAACGACAGAGGGGCGATAGACTGCGTAATAAGGGCCAGAGTTGAGACGGCTCTCAGGAGAGCGGGAGGTGGAGAGTGATGAGAAGGAGCATGCTTTTCATTCCGGGAAATTCTCCCAATCTGCTGATGAACTTCGATATATTGGGTGCTGACAGCGTCATACTGGATCTGGAGGACGCCGTATCTCCCGGTGAGAAGGACTCTGCAAGGATTCTGGTCAGAAACATGCTTGGAGCCATAGGAAACACCGGCTGTGAGGTCATAGTCAGGATAAATCCCGTAGACACGGAATTTTGGAAGGATGACCTGAGGGAAGTGGTGAAGTGCAGTCCATCCATGATAATGCCCACTAAGGTCGGAGATCCGGAGACCGTAAGTGAGGTAGCCGCATATATCTCCCGACTGGAAAGAGAATACGGCATACCGGAAGGCACTGTGGGAATAATTCCCCTCATAGAGACGGCTCTGGGAGTAGAGAACGCATTTCTCATAGCCGGCGCTGACAGGCGGGTGAGAGCCATGCTTCTGGGGGGAGAGGATCTCACCGCGGATCTCAGGTGCAAGCGCACTAAAGAAGGAAACGAGATATTCTACGCCAGAAGCAGGATTGTGTGCGCGGCCAGGGCCAGGGGCATAGACGTGTACGATACGCCCTTTACCGATGTAAACGACTCAGAGGGTCTGAGAAAGGACGGGGAGCTGGCCAAGAGCATGGGATTTTCAGGGAAATCCTCCATTTCCCCCGGACACGTGGCGATGATAAACGAGATATTCAGTCCCACCCAAGAGGAGATAGATTACGCCCACGAGGTCATGGATACTATCGAGGAGGCAAAGCGCCGGGGAAAAGGAGTAGTAGCTCTCCGAGGCAAGATGATTGACGCGCCTATTGTCAACAGGGCGAAACAGGTGATAGAAATGGAAGAGGCGATGTTTGGAGGGGTGAAAAAGTGAGCAAGGTGGTATCTTCTATAAGCGAGGCTATCGAAATCTGCGGCGTCAAAGACGGCATGACCATATCCTTCCATCATCACATGAGAAACGGGGACAAGGTGCTGAACATGGTCATGGAGGCGGTGGCGGAAAAAGGGATTAAAGATATTACCGTAAACGCCAGCTCTGTATTCGACTGCCACCAGCCTCTCATTGGATATATGAAGGACGGAGTGGTTACCGGCATAGAGTGCGCCTACATGGGAGCCAAAGTAGGCAGAGCCGTATCCGGAGGAATATTGAAGAATCCTGCTGTGTTCAGATCTCACGGCGGCAGAGCCTCAGACATGGTAAAAGGAGCTTCTCATGTGGATGTAGCCTTTGTGGCCGCCCCTTCAGCCGACTGTATGGGAAACTGCACGGGCAAATACGGAAAATCGGCCTGCGGATCCATGGGCTACGCCTTCGCCGACGCCGAAACCGCCGATAAGGTGGTAGTCGTAACGGACAATCTTGTGGAATACCCTCTTCAGGGATTCTCCATTTCCGAGGTATACGTGGATTACGTGGTAGAGGTGGAGGAAATCGGCGACCCCGGGGGCATCGTGTCGGGCACTACCAGGATAACCAGAGATCCGGTGGGCCTTAGGATAGCTCAGTACGCTGCCGAGGTAATAGAGGCCTCCGGTCTTCTCAAGGACGGCTTCTCCTTCCAGACAGGTGCCGGCGGAGCCACTCTGGCCGCGGCAAAATACGTTAAGGAAAAGATGCTGGCAGGAGGAATAAAGGGAAGCTTCGGAATGGGCGGTATCACCGGATACATGGTGGACATGCTGACGGAAGGATGCTTCCGATCCCTCATCGACGTCCAGTGCTTCGACCTTAAGGCTATAGAGTCCATCAACAGCGATCCCCGGCACATAGAGGTCAGCGCTGAGCAGTACGCCGGAGTTAGCGGAAGGAGTGCCGCCGTGGACAGCTTGGACGTAGTGCTCCTGGGAGCTACTCAGGTTGACAGGGACTTCAACGTCAACGTCCACACCGACTCCAACGGATACATAATGGGAGGTTCGGGAGGTCACAGCGATACGGCGGCCGGAGCCAAGCTTGCCCTTATATTGGCCCCTCTGGTTAGGGCAAGGCTTCCTCTCATCGTCGACAGGTGTCACTGCATTTCAACGCCGGGAAGCACTGTAGACGTGGTGGTAACCCAACGGGGAATAGGGGTGAATACCTCCATAGAGAAAAACAGAGATCTGGAGAAGGTTCTGAAGGAAAAGGGTCTTCCTGTAGTGGATATAGAAGGACTTAAGTCGGCGGCGGAGAGGATCACGGGAGTGCCAAAGCCTGTAAAGCAGGGCGAGAAGGTCGTAGCCAAGGTGCTCTACAGAGACGGCGCCCTTCTCGATGAGATACATCAGGTGCCGGGAGAGTAGCCATGTCTTACGGACAGCTTTACGAGGAAACAGGAGCTCCTTTTACGGCAAGAAAGAGAGAAAAAATCATCTCCTTTTTAGAGGAGGCCGGTCTGGACTACGATGAGTCTGCGGAGTTCTCTGTAATGATATGTGAAGAGGACGGGACAGTGGCTGCTTCAGGCGCCCTGTCCGGAAAGGTGATAAAGTGTGTCGCCGTCGCTCCGGCCCGTCAGGGTGAGAACCTGACCGCGAAGGTCATATCGCTGATAACAGATGAAGCGGTGCGGCGGGGCAGAACCCATTTGTTTCTATATACGAAGCCGGAGAACATGGCTCAGTTTTCGGGGGTTTCCTTCTATCCCATAGCGTCCACAGATGACGTGGTTTTCATGGAGAACAGGAGAAACGGAATAGAGGATTTCCTGAAGGAAATAGAGAGAGAAACCGAGGAACGGATGGAGGAAATCGGCAGCGGAAATATCCGGAAGATAGGGGCCGTAGTGTGCAACTGTAATCCCTTTACCTTAGGCCACCGGTACTTGGCTGAGGAGGCTGCACGCCGCTGCGACCTGCTCCACGTGTTCGTCGTATCGGAGGATGCAGGTCTCTTTTCGTCCGACGAAAGGCACGCCATGGTGAGGGAAGGGCTGAGAGACATGGAAAATGTCGTTGTCCACAGGACAGGGGATTACATGGTATCAAAGGCGGTATTTCCCACCTATTTCCTGAAGGACAAGTCAGACGCTGACAGAATCGGCTGCCGGCTGGATCTTAAGATATTCGGAGAGCGTTTCGTCGAAAGGCTCGGGATAAACGTGCGGTTCGTAGGAACGGAGCCTTTTTCCCGCGTGACCTCCGTCTACAATGAAGCTATGAAGGAAATCCTTCCGGAATACGGGGTGGAAGTCTTCGAGCTGGAAAGGATTAAAGACCAAGGCGGAATGTACATAAGCGCTTCACAGGTCCGGAAGCTGCTGGAAGAGGGAAAAAAGAGAGAAGCTATGGCCTTGGTGCCCGACGTGACAAAGAGAGTTATCGAGGATAGGTTTTAGATGAGAGAAGAAGCCGTTAGAGGATCGGCAGAAAGAGCCGAGGCACACATAAGGAAGTTGTATGAAACCGGCTGCTGCGCTTCTCTGGAGGATATCCTGAGAGCTAAGGAGGAGAGAGCCGAGAGACAGAAATACATCATAGGTGAGACGGGAAAAGACGGTGACAGATTTTGTCTCATCAGCTTTACCTTAAACATAGCGGGAGCAGTTAAGAACTGCTCCCTGTTTTCACGAGCCTTTAGGTCAGGGGATGAGGCGATAGAGAAAGCCCTTGAAGGGGCAGGCATCAGGACGGGAAGGAAAAGCAGGTTTACGGGAGGAGCCGGACGGGAGATGATGGCGGCGGTCTTCGAAGAGGCGAAAAAGGTCAAGGCTTTGACCTGTGAGATAGAGGAAACACATCCTCTGGGAAGAATCTTCGACATAGATGTAATAGACGAGGACGGACTGAAGGTGTCCCGGGAAGCTTTGGACGCTTCCCGTCGCAGGTGCCTTATCTGCGGAAGGCCTGCCTTCCGGTGCGCAAGGAGCAGGGCTCACAGAGTGGAGGACGTCTTGAAAAGGCAGATAGAGATCGTGACGGAAGGCTTGGCCGACGAGGGGGCAGAGCTTATATCCGGCTTAGCTGAGGACGCTCTTACGGAAGAGGCTCACATAGGGCCGAAGCCGGGACTGGTGGACAGGTTCGGAAGGGGCGCCCACAGGGATATGGATGAGGCTGCCTTCATAATGAGCGCGAAGGCTCTGAGACCTTACTTCAGGGATTGCGCTTACGCCGGTATACATCTGGAGGGATCAGGCGACAGAGGGGTTCTCAACCGTCTTAAGGAGCTGGGTATTCAGGCTGAGAAGACCATGCTTTCCGTGACGGCCGGGGCGAACACTCACAAAGGGGCCATCTTCTCCATGGGAATATTTTCCTGCGCAGCCGGCATGTGCGTCGGGTCATTTGACGGATCTTCCTTTAAGGATAAGGTGAAAATACTGGGAAAGGCCATGTCTCAGCTCATCGAAGAGGAGGAGTCCTCCACGGCAGGAGCCAGAGCCTTGAGAGATTACGGCATAGGAGGAATAAGGAAGGAGGCGGCTCTCGGTTACCCGTCCGTATTCGGCACGGGAGTCCCCGTCTTTACGAGTGAGCTGAGGAGAGGAATGGGCGGCAGGAAGGAAGAAATAGCCGCCTTAAAGACCCTCCTTGGACTCATAGCTGTTTCAGAGGACACCAACATCATCGCCAGAGGAGGAATTGAGGGTTACAGATGGCTGAAAGAGCAGGCTGAAAAAAACCTCGGAGCTATGTCAGAGGACGAGCTAATCGGAGCCTTAACCGATATGGACAGAGAATGTGTGGAGAAAAACATAAGTCCGGGAGGAAGTGCGGACCTGCTGGGACTTACCCTTTTTACCGTCCATGCCACATATTTTTTGAAAAAATGGACCGGAGCCCTCTATTAGAGGATGTGTTGAGCTGCTTCTAACCCATTACCGCCTCTTTCATGGATCTCACATATGCGCCGATGTAGGCGGGGGCATCCCTGCCGTGCTCATCGAGGAGCTTAATGATCGCTGATCCTACGATTGCGCCGTCTGAGATGCTTGCCATTTCCCGGGCTTGCTCCGGCGTGGAAATGCCGAAGCCGATGGCGCATGGGATATCAGTGTTCTCTCGGACAATCCTTACCATAGAAGGGAGATCCGTTGTGATTTCCCTTCTCGTTCCCGTCACTCCCAAGCTTGAAACAATATATAAAAATCCTTCAGCCTCTCTTGCGATCATCGCTATTCTGCTTTCTGAGGTCGGTGCGCTCATGGAAATCTCGTCCAGCTTGTCCCTGCCATAGACCACCATGCCCCGCTTTACGCCCAGGCTGATCAATACCCGGGCGAGAGGCTCTACCAGATAGCCGTCATATACGCCGAGAAGCTGCATAGACGGCGTTCCCGGGTTGGTGAGAGGCCCTAAGATATTGAACACGGTGCGGAACCCCAGCTCCTTTCGGATAGCGCCTACATATTTCATAGAAGTGTGATATTTCTGCGCGAAGAAGAAGCACATTCCGACCTCCTTCAGGAGCTCAATACATCTTTCAGGGCTCTGCTGTATGTTAACTCCCAGAGCTTCCAGGCAATCTGCCGTTCCGCACTGAGAGGACGCGGCTCTGTTTCCGTGCTTGGCAACCTTCATACCACCTGCCGCCGCAACCAAGGCGGAGGTAGTGGAAATATTAAAGCTGTGAGCGCCGTCTCCACCTGTACCCACGATTTCAAAGAGCTCGATACCCGTTTCAACCTTAGTGGCGTGGGCTCTCATTGCCGCTGCACAGCCCGCTATCTCGTCTGTAGTCTCGGCCCTGGCGCTTTTCGTGGATAATGCGGCCAGAAATGCGGCGTTTTGAGTTTGGGTGGTCTCACCGCTCATAATTTCATTCATAACGGCGTAGGCCTCGTCAAAGGTAAGGTCCTCTTTGTTTACAATCTTCACAATAGCTTCTTTAATCATAGGTCATACCTCCTCTGTAAAATTTCTCAGCATCTTACGGCGCCTCCTCCTGATATGCGAGTGCAGGCCTTTGCTTTCTGCCTCTGTTAAAGGAGCTGCGGTAAAATAAAAACGCCCCTGACAGAAATATACTCTCTGTCAAGGACGAACAATGAACACAGATCTACAAGCTTCACACTATCCGCGGTGCCACCTTGATTCATGGGAACGACCCCATGCACTTAGCAGGATACCAACATATCCCCGGCAAATAACGTTTGCCTACAACGTCGCATACTACTGGGAGAAGGCTCTGCCCGCTCTTTTCACTGCGCCCTCAGCGGCCCATTTGACAACTTGTTTCTCACCTGACTCTCAGCGTCCCAGGCTCTCTGTAGAGGCATCATTGCCGTTATCTCCGCTTCAACGGTTTAGATTATTAAATTGCTTCGCATTCTGGCACATATTTCGGCAGGGGTCAAGTTATGTGATAAATGTTCCAATTTTCTTGCAGCTTCCCCTGCTTACAATATGAACATTCTGGCCGCCATCATATCCTGAATGTCCTTTCCCGTATAGGCTACGGTGCGGGGATCGATCTGCTTGGCGCCCGGATAGAAGGAGCCTCTCAGAGCCTTTACCGGATCCTTGAAGCTTATCTCCATCTGAAAGCTTTCCGGAGATTCTATGCGGCACCGGTCAATTTTCCCCAGAGCCTCCGTTACCCCCTCCTTTATGAGGCGGCACGCTTTGGTGAGGTTCATGCTGAAGGTGGCTTCTCCTACTCCCCTTTTCACACCTACCGAGGTTATCTCGGGAACCAGCTCCTTAGCGTGGGCGCAAAGCTCTTCGTCTCCGCTGACGAAGACTACAGGCACGTGGTAATAAGCGCATGTGTATGCGTTCAGGTCGAACTCCGCCGAAGGCCTTCCGTTAATTTTCAGGTAGTTATTCTTCGTGTTCATGGTGTGAGCCAGAGGGTTTCCGTCAAAACCTGCGCCGCTGTGATAGCCGATGAAGACAGCCGCATCAAAGGTTTCGTCTATGCCCGCCACCATGGATTCCGGAGTGCAGGTCCAGCCGCGGATCAGGGTTGCCTCCTCCGGAAAGGAATCGGGAATCAGATTAAGAGCGCTGTCGTGGGCATCCTTTATGACTATTTCCGCAGCCCCTGCCGCCAGAGCTCCTTCACAGGCGGCAGCCACTTCTTTCGTCATGATCCTTCTGCCCTGAGCGTATTCCTCTTCGCCCTGCTCCGTCTCCTTCCAGTCTGTGATAAATGTGCAGCCTTCAATATCGGCACTGATGTAAACCTTCATGATCATACCTCCTGAAGAAAATATATCAGAATTATATCACCGGTCGAGGGGAAAAACAATATTTCAAGATTATAACAATCAACTTCCTCCTGTTGATGACTGTAATAAGTCAGCGGACGGGGTGCTTGACCAAGCACGGGAACGGGTGTTAAAATTGTTAATGAATTTGCCGTGAAAAGGAGAGAAAATAGTTGAAGCTTTTTATTGGGTCTGATATCCACGGCTCTGCATACTGGTGTGAGAGAATGATAAGAGCCTTCGAAAGAGAAAATGCCGATAATATATTGCTTCTGGGAGACATACTGTATCACGGACCCAGAAAC
The DNA here is from genome assembly GCA_964442135.1 of uncultured Oscillospiraceae bacterium. GTDB lineage: Bacteria > Bacillota > Clostridia > Peptostreptococcales > Anaerovoracaceae > Avanaerovorax. The sequence goes on along the minus strand of CAYTYN010000003.1, from coordinate 11,788 downwards.
GACCTTCCTGACGAGTACGCTCCTAAGGAAGTTATAGCCATGCTCAATCCCTTCAGTGAAAGGATAATGTGCGTTCGAGGAAACTGCGAGGCTGAGGTGGATCAAATGGTGCTGACGTTTCCGATTTTTGCCGATTACGCCCTTATCTCCGACGGACCGGTCAGAATATACTCCACCCACGGCCACGTCTACGGCGAGGACAATCCTCCGCCTATGGCGGCAGGGAGCATTTTGCTGTGCGGCCACACTCACGTACCGGCCTTACGGGATAAGGGCAGCTTCACATACATGAACCCGGGTTCTGTATCCATACCCAAGGGGGGCAGTGTGAACAGCTATATGACCTATGACGGAGGAGTGTTCGTGTGGCACGACATTGAAACGGGAAAAGAGTATGACAGATGGGAGTTCAGATGATGACAAAGGAAAACAACATAGTAAAAGGCGCGATATTCGATGTGGACGGTGTTCTTCTCGACTCCATGGAGATATGGAACAACGCCGGAACGCGCTATCTCCTGAAGCAGGGGATAGAACCGGAGCCGGGTCTGGGGGACAGGATGTTCCCCATGACGTTGAGCGAAGGGGCTCAATATCTCGTGGATACATATGGGGTGAAAGCCCCTTTAGATGATGTAAAGAAAGGCATAATGGCCGAGGTAGAGCAATTCTACTTCAGAGAGGCCAGAATGAAGGAAGGTGTCAAAGAGCTTTTGGACAGGCTGAAAAAGGCCGGAGTCAGAATGGCAGTAGCCACGTCTACGGACCGGTACTGCATAGAGGGCGCCTTCACCCATCTGGGACTGATGGATTACTTCGACGTTATCCTGACGTGCAGCGAGGTGGGCAAGTCCAAGGAGCACCCTGATATCTTCTTCGAGGCTCTGTCCGCTATGAAGACTCCTGTAGAGTATACGTGGATTTTCGAAGACGGCCTTTACTCCATGAAAACGGCAAAGGGTGAAGGCTTCCGGATCGTGGGAGTATACGACAGGATCAGCGAGAAGGATCAGGAGGAGATCCGAAGGATTGCAGATGTATATGTTAAGAGCTTAAAGGAGTTTGAACTGGTTTAATGACGGAAAGAAGAATCAACGTCCGGTACGCCGGAATCCACGGCACCTACTGGATGTATTACGGAGCGATAGGCAGTTTTGCTTCGGTTTTTCTCTTAGGCAGAGGCTACAGTAACACCGAAATAGGGATAATATTGGCTGTGAGTAATATTTTCGCGGTGATACTGCAGCCTATAATGGGAGATTTGGCGGACAGGAGCAAAAAACTGTCCTTTTTCGGATTGATGGAGATGATGACGTATCTTCTCATGGTTCTGACAGCCTTTCTTCTGATTTTGCATAAGAAGTCCGGACTCCTTATGCTTGTGTATGTCATGGCCTTCGGATGGATGCACGTAGTCCAGCCCTTCTGCAACGCTATGAACAGAAAGCTTAACGAGACGGGAGTATACGTAAACTTCGGCATGTGCCGCGCCGTAGGATCGTTCACCTACTCTGTAATGTGTTTTTTCTTGGGGTCTCTGGTCGAAAAATACGGAGTCAACGTGCTTCCGCTGACCGGTGAGGTGGTGCTGGTGCTTTTTCTCGCGACCATCGTCATAACGGCGAGATCCTTCAAAAGGGTCATGGCCGAAAAGCCCGGCGCCGGGAAGGAGCAAGGGAATACGGCCGAGGCTCATTGCCGGGAGGCTGAAGAAATAAATTTGGTCATGTTCATCAGGAGAAATAAGATGTTTCTGGTTCTGTGCTCGGGAGTGCTGGGGCTTTACTATACCAATTCCGTGCTGAATACATATATGGCCCAGATAGCGGAGAACGTAGGCGGCGACAGCGGAGACGTGGGAAGGATTTTTTCTGTCCTCGCTCTGTTGGAGATCCCTACCATGGTGCTGTTCGACAGGATAAGAAAAAGAGTAAGGCTCAGTACCCTCATAAAGCTTTCATCTGTAGCCTTCGTGTTCTGGGTGTTTTTCTGTTTCATGGCGGAAAACGTGACGGCCCTTATACTGGCTCAGCTCGCTCAGCCTTTTTCCTTTGCTCTGTTTTTACCTTCCATGGTAAGGTTCATTGATGATATAATGAGCAAGGGAGAGGCAGTCAAGGGACAGACCGTTTTTACCACTACCACCACTTTGGCCGCGGTTTTTGCCAGCTTTATAGGAGGCATAGTTTTGGATGCGGCAGGGCCAAAAACACTCACCCTGACAGCCACCATAGTTACAGCTGTGGGGGCGGCCATAGTCATGGTATCAGCGAACAGAGTAAAGAGCCACAGACAGGAGAAGATATATAGATGAAAGTGAATCTGCATACTCACACCGCTTTCTGCGACGGTAAGAACACGACGGAGGAAATGGTGCTGGCTGCCATAGACAGAGGCTTCGATGTTCTGGGCTTTTCCGGACACAGCTATACAGCCTTTGACCTGTCTTACTGTATGAGCCGGGAGAATACGGTCAGATACAGGAGAGAGATAGAAGAACTCAAGGAAAAATATCGGGGAGATATAGTCATACTCTGCGGCATAGAGCAGGATATATATTCGGGAATGAGAGAGCCGGGATACGACTACGCCATCGGCTCCGTCCACGCAGTCAGAAAGCAGACTGAACGGGGAACGGAGTACCTCTACACAGATGTGAGCGCAGAGGATACGGCGGCGACTGTGGAACGGGTCTACAGAGGAGACGCCCTCGCCTTCGCAGAGGATTATTTCGCGGAGGTCGCCAGGGTAGCCGATGTGACAGGCTGCGATATAATAGGCCATTTCGACCTGATAACCAAGTTCAATGAACAGCTTAAGCTATTCGACACTACTGCCCCCAGGTATACCGAGGCAGTAGACAGGGCCCTCGGGGTTCTGCTGAGAAAAGACGTCATATTCGAGATAAATACCGGAGCTATGGCGAGGGGATACAGGAGCAGTCCTTACCCGTCGGAGGACATATTGAAGAGGATATGTCTCGGAGGGGGAAGGATAACGATCTGCAGCGACAGCCACAGCACTGATACCCTGGACACGGCCTTTGACGAGGCGAGAGATCTGGCCAAAGCCTGCGGATTCACAGAAATTGCGGAGCCTGATTCAGGAGGAAGAAACCTATGGCACAGCACAAAATTCTAATAGTTGATGATGATCCTGATATAAGGGAGGTATTGTCTATCCTTTTGGGAAGCGAAGGATACGTGGTAGGCATGGCGGAAAACGGTCAGAGCGCAGTTGACATGATAGATGACGACGACAGCTTCGACCTGGTCATAATGGATATAATGATGCCGGGAATATCCGGCGTTGAGGCCTGCGCCATGATCAGGGAGAAATCCCGGGTGCCGGTGCTGTTTTTGACGGCAAAATCCCAAGAGCAGGACAAGGTCAGCGCCTATACAGAGGGGGGAGACGATTATCTGGTGAAGCCGTTCTCTCAGACAGAGCTGCTCATGAAGGTAAAGTCTCTTTTGAGAAGATACAGGGTGTATCAGGACAGACCTGCCCGGAAGAGCGGTAAAATGCTGGGGGGAAAGATTGCTGTCGATGACAGGAGCCGGATCGCCGTGAAAAACGGGGTCAAGATACCTCTTACGGAAAAGGAATACGCCATACTGCGGTTCTTCATGAGCCATCAGGGCGAAATAGTCGGAAATAAGGACATATATGAAGGGGTGTGGAAGGAAAGCTACATGCCTTCCGACGGGAATACCGTCATGGTTCACATACTGAACTTGAGGAGAAAGCTGGAGGACGACGTCAATCATCCTCAGCTGATAAAGACGATCTGGGGAAAGGGGTACAGAATTGAATAAGTTAAGGAGGCGGATACGGGAGAAGTTCGTATCCCTTAACTTTAAACTGGGAATCGTGGTGGTCGTGGCTATGGCGGCAACCCTTTGCGTGTATGTCTTATCGTCCTGGGTCGAAGTCTTTGTCGCCGAGAGACAGTATCTCAGCGAGGAGGCGGAGACTGCCAACGTGAACCGGGCCTATGAAGAGCTGGAGGAATTCATAAACTCGGGAAGCGTAAAGGCGGAGAACAGCTCCAGACTCCAGCGGTGGCTTGAGACCCACGAATACACTTATCTATACATATACGATAACACTCAGGTGGTGTTTGAAGCGGGATGGTGGGTAGGTCAAGGAGAAAATCCGACGCCGGATGTGATCGCTGCCAGCCCGGATTCATCCGATTATTTGATCGATCAGAATCAGGCTATGTGGGAAGCTTTATATGACGTGGATGCCCAGCAGGAGAGGATAAGCTATAGCACCTTCCAGGAGGATGTTCACAACAGAATTGTGACCTTCGCCGACGGAGATTACTATGTATACATAGATGTATACAAGGAGCAGTACTGGTATGATATTATGTTACCTGTGAAGCTGCTCCTGTGCTTTACTACATTTATCTGCATAGTTCTCGTCTATAACGGCCACGTGACGGGGCGGCTCATCAGGCTGGCCGAGGATGCGAAAAAGATAAGCGAGGGAGACCTTAAGGGAGATATTACCGTCGATACCAATGACGAGATCGGGAGCTTGGCCGTAAGCGTGGATCACATGCGCAATTCCATTCTGGAAAAGCTGGGCAACGAAAAAGAGGCATGGGACGCCAACACTCAGCTGATAACCGCCATGTCCCACGATATCAGGACGCCTCTCACATCCCTCATAGGCTACCTGGATATCATCGACAGCGGGAAATACAGCAGCGAGGAAGAACTGAAAAAGCATGTAGCCTCCTGCAGGGACAAGGCCTTTCAGTTAAAGGAGCTGTCCAACAAGCTGTTTCAGTATTTTATGGTGTTCGGCGGTTACGGGGGAGCCAAGGATTTAGAGGAGTATGACGCCGGAATACTGCTCCAGCAGCTCTTGTCGGAGCACACGGCGGAGCTTATAAACTACGGCTTCGAAATCGACTTTGAATATGCGGTTTCAGAGGTTTCCGTGATGGCGGACATTTCCGAGATGCGCCGCCTGTTCGACAACGTTTTCTCTAATATAATGAAATACGGAGATCAAAGCTACCACGTCAGAATAGGCGCCGGCATAGAGAACGAACAGATAGTAGTGCGGCTGCTAAACGGTGTGCTCAGCGAATCCAGAAAGGTGGAGAGCAACAATCTCGGTCTGAAGACCTGCGAGAAGATCTGCTTAGACATGGGAGGAATCTTCAGCTATAAGGCGGCGGAACAGGTGTTTTCGGTGAGAATGGCTTTTCCCATTCAGGGAGAGATACGGCAGGAAGAAGAGCTTGAGAGTGAAAATGGCAATATTGAAGAGGAGCCGGAATCCATGTAATGGACGGCTCCTTTTCAAATACCTGCGTAGTCGCTGTCAAAATTGACGACCACGTAATAGTTGTCGCCTTCCTTCGCCGCGGCTCGCCGGAATATTTCCCTAAGCTGGTCGTGAGTGAGAGGGCAGTCGGGCATGACTACCACGTCGAATATGATGTTGGTGTGGGTAGGCCCTTTGACGACTCTGAGATCGTGGATGTCTCTGATACCCTCATATTTGCCGGCAGTTTCTCCCATGATGTTTTTAAACCGGTCTGTGAGGGGATCGTTTCTGAGAATGGGATCCATATGGGCGGTCATTACCAGGTTAAGCTTAGCCGATATGTCCCGCTCTATGTTGTCGATAAGGTCGTGACTTTCCATAAGGTCTCCGTATCCATCCACCTCGATGTGTATGGATACGAATATCTTCCCCGGCCCGTAGTTGTGGACGACCAGATCGTGGATGCCGAGAACTCCATCGTAGGACAGGGACATATCGCTTATTTCCTTTATGAGCATGGGGTCAGGCTTTTCCCCGAGAAGGGGACTTATGGTTTCTTTGATCAAAACCACCCCTGAGTAAATTATGAAGATGGCCACAAGTACCCCTGCGTAACCGTCGATATTGAATCCTGACAGCTCTTCTATGATAAGGCATAAGAGGACTGCTGAGGTGGAGATCACGTCGTTTCTGCTGTCCGCGCCGGTAGCCGTCAGGGTAAGAGAGTTGATTCTCTTTCCGGCGTAAATATTGAAGCTGGCCTGCCACAGCTTTACGATAACGGCGCAGACCAGTACCGTCACGGTTGAGATGCCGAACTCCACCGGCGCAGGGTTCAATATTTTCTCTACGGAGGATTTACCCAGCTCCACACCGACCACTACGATGAGGATGGAAACGATCACTCCCGTTATATATTCTATACGAGCGTGGCCGTAAGGGTGTTCGTTGTCTTCCGGCATGGACGCCAGCTTAAAGCCTGCTAAGGTTATTATGGATGAAGAGGCATCCGTAAAATTGTTAATGCCGTCAGCTATGATAGCGATGCTTCCGGCGGTGACTCCGGTGATGATCTTTCCTACACACAGCGCTGCGTTGGAAAGGATGCCGAGAATTCCCGCCAGCTTTCCGTATTCTTGCCTGACAGCGGGGTCGTCAGTGTTTTCCCAGTCTTTGATAAAGAGTCTGCAGATGAGACTGTTCATTTTCTATTTCCCTCCGAGCCGTCCGAAGAGATGCAGCCGCTCTGCTCTCCGCCGCCTGATTCGGCAGCGTCTTCAGACTGCATTTGGGCGATCGTCAGCCGGATGGCATTGGAAAGCTGATCCGGACATGAAGTGCCTCTTCCGTTACAATCGATACCCTCCAGTCTCTTCATGGCCTCTTCTGCGGACATTCCTTTTACCAGCTTGGAAATTCCCTTTAGATTGCCGTCACATCCTCCGTGAAAGACAACATCCTTTATCATGCCGTCTTCTATTTCGAGATCAATATATACGGAACACGTTCCGCGGGTCTTGTATCTGTACATCATTGTGTCTATCCTCCTTCAGCAAGTTGAAACTGCTACAGCTAAGAATTATATCACAAAATCTATCGCCGGAAAACGGGGAAAACGGGTTTTGGCCGGCGAAGGGGGAATAATATGTTAAAATTTTACAGTTGACACGTTGGCTAAAAAATGGTAGTATAGTTGACGGTCCGTGTAATGAGTGCGGGCTTCCGACTGAATATGCACCATTAGCTCAGCTGGTAGAGCACCTGACTCTTAATCAGGGTGTCCAGGGTTCGAGCCCCTGATGGTGTACCATTGAGCGCATATCGCCCCTGATTTTCACAGGGGCGATATACGTACAAGCCAAAGGCGCTTCTTGCCATTACGGTAGGGAGTGTTTTTTTACTTGTTCAACACGGATATGGCAAGAAATATTTGTGGTATGACGCGAGTTTTGTTATAATGTGAAAGTGATTTACAATCCGGGTTAAGGCTCACATGGCGGCGCCGAGACGCCGCAAGCACAAATGAGAAAGGAAGGGGTTTAATGCACGAAACAGTAGTATTTTCAGACACGTATGTGTGGACATTCCTTGGACAGCTGGCGATAATGTTCATTGCGATTCTTGTGGGAAACGTTCTGCGAACGCAGGTTCCTTTTCTCCGCAGATTTTACATACCCGCTGCGATAATAGGCGGATTTTTGGTACTCATACTTAAGCAGATACCTGCCCTGACTCCACTGGTGGATAATTCTACCATGGAAATTATCACATACCACTGCCTCGGGCTAGGCTTCGCGGCAATGACCCTTAAGACGGCTCAGGAGGAAAAGAAGGTCTCCACCGTAAAGATAGTCGAGTCAGGAGCCATAATGGCAGGAGGCTACCTCATCCAGGCGGTGATCGGTCTCGTTATTTCAATAGCCTTCTTCTTCATCGGCGGTTCTTTCTATGCCGCGGGACTCATACTTCCCATGGGCTTCGGTCAGAGCACCGGCAGCGCGCTCAGCTGGGGCAGCAACTTCGAGGCCAATTATGGCTTCGTCGGCGGGAGCAATTTCGGTCTGGCCGTCGCGGCAATCGGCTTCATTGTAGGCAGCGTCTTCGGCGTCATATATCTGAATGTCGCCATGAGAAAGGGTCTGGTAAAGCCTCGCCGCGCACAGGCTGCCGAGAAAAATCGGGTCATAGTCGAGGATCCCAACGAGATTCCTAACAGCGAGAGTATAGATAAGCTGACAGTACAGATTTGTCTCGTCGCTTTAGCGTATACCGGAGCCTACGGAATAATGCGGCTACTCGCCGCCGTTCCCGTACAGGCCGTCGGTGATCTGGCGTGGGGTCTGAACTTCCTCTGGGCTCTGGTGGCAGCCTTTGTTATAAAGACCGTCATGAACGTGTTCAAGAAAAAGAACGTGGTAAAGCGGTATTATACCAACAATCATCTCATGGACAGGATAAGCGGCTTTATGTTCGATGCTATGATCGCTGCGGGCATCATAGCCATTGACATAGAGGACGTTCTGGCAAACATTTGGCTCCTCGTCGTAACCTGCACTGTCGGCACGATTATCACATTCTACTATGTTCGTGCGGCGGCGAATCACGCATATAAAGGGTATGCGGTGGAGAGCTTCCTGACAAACTTCGGAACCCTAACGGGAACTCTTAGCACAGGTATGGTGCTGCTGCGCGAAATAGACCCCGATTTTGTGACACCTGCAAGCAGCAACATAGTGTTGCAGAACATTCCGGTCATCGGCTTCCTCGCACCCCTGCTGCTGACCTTAGGCTTTGCGGCCAGCAGCCTCACCAACACGTTCATCATGTTCGGAGTGTATTTGTTCCTGTTCATCGCATATAATGTATTCCTTTTCCGACGCAAAATTTTTAAAAAGCGATATGAAAATAAGCCGGAGGAGGTTTGGACAGAATGAGCGCCGGGAAAAGGTCGAAGGCGCACTCTGACTCCTTTTACCGCTGTATCTATACCTTGTTCAGGCCGATATTTAAGGTGACGTGTTATTTTGCCTACGGCATTTGGGTACGACAGCCAAAGCGCTATGACGAGCCTGTGCTCATATTGGCGAACCATACGTCGGATTTAGACTTCCTGACTGTTACAGCTCACATAAGGAATCACATGTATTTCGTCGCCAGTGAGCACGTGACGGCTATGGGTTTCTTCGGAAAGGCGTTCGGGGCATGGTTTAATCCTATTACGGTAACCAAGGGCAGGAGCAAGACAGCAGGAGCGTTAGACATAATTCGCCGTATGCGGAGGGGGAACTGCGTCCTCCTCTTCCCCGAGGGAAGGTTAAGCCACAACGGCAGGAGCACTTACATAACCTCTTCCACAGCGAAGCTGGCGAAAAGCACCGGTTGCCGCCTGATTACTTTCAGAAGCAAGGGCGGATTCTTCATCGAGCCGCGCTGGCAGAACTACTTGAACCGCGGGAAGCTCTTCGAGGCAGGGATAGTCGGTGAATATTCGCCGGAGGAGCTTTCAGAAATGTCTATAGACCGGCTTCTTTCGCGGATTCGCGAGGATCTGTATGTGGACGCTTATGCCGAACAGGCAAAGTACATGAATAAGTTTAAATTCCGCCACGGTGTGCGGGATATAATACGCAGCTACAACACCTGCCCGGCCTGCGGTGAAATGGACACCCTGTCAGCGACGGAGGAGCGAGTAACCTGCCGCTGCGGCTGGGAGCTCACCATGGACGAATACGGTTTTTTCCACGAGACAACGGGCAAAATCGCAACGGCGGCGGACTGGGAGGAGATCCAGTTGGAGAATTATCACCGCCGATTCTCATCAGGGGAGATCATGGAGGAGCCGGAGGTGACCTTGTGCCGGGTAGACGAGGGTTTTCGGCTCACGGAACTGGCTCACGGTACCCTGTACGGAACCGACGCAGGACTGCGCATGGAGGGAGTGGACTACCCCTTCGGCAAGATGTCTCCGCCGGAAATTCTGAGCGGTGGACGCAAGCTGGAGTTTACGTGCGGTAAACTGGATTACATGCTCCTAAAGGAGAACGCCTGTCTCAATAAATTCGTAGAGCTGTATAAATGGGTTCGCGGCGTGAAAAAATGATTTCGGGGCTCTTTAGAAATAAGGCGCCGGAAAATAAAGAAGGAGTTATCGGTTAATGCCGATTTTCGGCCCCTGAAATGCGGAAAGAGACAATCCCTGAGAATTCGGACTCGTTTAAGTCCGGAGTCCTCTGCGGGAATGTCTCTTTCTTTTTTTTTCCTATGGGTCAATTTGTTCAATATTAGCAATTGACTTATCGGCAATCATCGTTTATAATTTAACAAGTTAAGAATTAACAAATCGACAAATTGACTCGATAGCAGCCAACGGGATGAAAATGAGGTTAAAAATGTTAAAATCCCTGTTGCGACGGTTAGCCCCGTTAATGATCCATTCCTTGCGGAAAGCTGCGGAAAGCGTGCTTCGACAGGAGAAATGCGATTTGCGGGAATGAGACGGCGATCCCTGCAAGCCGTTCGCGCTAATCAAGGCGACGGAGAGAAACTTCGAGGATATACGCCGGTGCATCGGATGCAGCCGGGGAGAGATATCTAAGGTTTTAATTTTATTATTTGGAAAGGAAAGGATGTAGTAAGATGAAACTCAGTTTTGACGGAAAAACAGCGGTAGTTTTTGGAGCGAGCAGAGGAATCGGAGCGTCTATTGCGGAAGAAATAGCACGGGCAGGCGCGAAGGTATACCTTTCATCACGAAGTGAGAGCGGTTGCTCAGCAACGCGGGATAAGCTGCGTGCCGAGGGGTTTGCGGCCGAGTCAATGATTGCGGATGTAAGCAACTACGAGGCAGTTGATTCGGTTTTAGTTAAGGCTATTGAAGATACAGGACGTCTTGATATCGTAGTTAACAATGCGGGTATAGTTGGTCTGAACAGTTTTCTGGACACCAGCGAGGAAGAGGTTCGCAAACTGGTTGATATAAATATACTGGGAGTGAATAACGGATGCCAGGCTGCCCTAAAGCATATGATAGAGTTGGGCATCAGTGGCAAAATAGTAAATAATGCTTCTTTTGCAGGACGTCATGCGCTTCCGCAGGGCTTCGGACACTACGGCATGACCAAAGCAGCCGTAATTTATCTTACTCAGGCTGCCGCGTACGCCGGAGCTGCTTACAACATAAACGTAAACGCCGTTTGCCCGGGTATCATCAGAACTCCGATGTGGGAGGAAATTCTGGACAATTACGTTGCGAGCGGATTGGATAGAGAGACGTCATGGAAGGACAGTCTTAAGACCTTTATTCCACTGGAGCGTGGTGATCAGAAAGCGGAAGATATAGCATATGCGGTTATGTTCCTGTGCTCTGAATATGCAGACCACATTACGGGTCAGTCATTAAATGTTGACGGAGGCGCTTCTATGAACTAATGTCATGCAGTCATCTGCTGTCATTAGACACCGCTTCTGAAGCTGCACAACAGCAATCTCGACCTGACCCCTGTCGGTTGTGTCAAAAATTTTTCCCACTTCATTTCGCAGGCTTTGTTGTAAATGAAGTCGACCGGCAACGGAGACATCCTCACGGGCAGCCTTCCTGCTCTCCTAAGCGTGGACTGCCCTGAGCATCCCGGTCACCGGCTTCACCCGGGAGCGTGGCGTGACCGAGAAAGCATTGCGGTAAAAAGAACGATACAGTGCTGATACTTGGCGTCAGGAAACACTTCGCCTACGACCTCGTTTGGTTGTACAATATTCTCAGACATGGTTTGCTCTCTCCTTTCAGAATGATTATCGCAACTTACTTCTACCAGAGATCCGCAAGCCATGTCTTTTTTTTCTTCTGCGCCGGGCGCAGTCTTAAAAAGCATATCAACGATATTATTGAAAGCGACCGCTTCTACTATGTAGATAAATCAAGCCAAAACCTGATTATCCCTTGAAAACACTGTATTCAAGGGCATTTCAGACGGATCGCAATCATCTCATTTACTACGAT
>CAYTYN010000002.1:38993-95637 GCA_964442135.1 uncultured Oscillospiraceae bacterium | reverse complement strand
CCGGTGGTTTATTGTTTCTCGCCCTTCGTGCTCGAAACCGCCGCTAAAGCCACAATAAACCGGCAGGGGCTGAAACCACCCCTGCCGGCATGAAAAAGTTTTGAATATTTACTCCAGAATCTCTCCCTCGGTGGATATGATGGCGACCTGCCAGGGGATAAACCTGCCGCTGTCCTGCAAAGCCTTCTTTACCGCCATTTCTATGCCGCTGCAGCATGGAACCTCCATTCTAACTACCGTTACGCTTCTTATGTCGTTGTTTCTGATGATTTCAGCAAGCTTTTCCGAGTAGTCCACACTGTCCAGCTTAGGACACCCGACGAGAGTGGTCTTATGCTTCATGAAGTCCCGATGAAAGCCTCCGTACGCGAAGGCGGTACAGTCCGCCGCTACAAGCAGGTGAGCACCGTCAAAGTATGGCGCGTTAACCGGAACCAGCCTGATCTGAACAGGCCACTGAGCCAACTGTGACGGCTGAGATGACTGGGACAACCGGGACGACTTTTTAGCTTCTACAGCGGATTTGTCGTATGGGAGAGCTTCTCTTTCCACAAAGGTTATAGCTCCCGCAGGGCATGCGGGAAGGCAGTCACCCAGTCCGTCACAGTAATCGTCTCTAAGGAGAACAGCCTTTCCGTCTACCATTCCGATGGCTTCCTCGTGACACGCCTCGGCGCAAAGTCCGCAGCCGTTGCACTTGTCCTGATCTATTTGGATTATCTTTCTTTTCATAACTTCTCTTCTCCCCTTCCATCCTGCCCGTGCAGGAAAATATCATTGACTGTTACAAGAGTATAGAATAATATGATGACGAAGTACGTTGCATTTCCGACAAAAGGTGAACTGCTTATGGAAAAAATCGAAGCTCTTAAGATGTGCAGTCTGTTCAGAGGGATGGAGCCGGACGAGATTAAAATGATCGTGGAAAAACTCGATCCCATAGAGAGAAGCTATCCCAAAGGGGATCTTATTCTCAGGAGAGGGGATGTGACCGAAAGCATGGGAGTATTGACGGAAGGCCGCCTGCTCATAATAACGGAGGATTTTGACGGAAACAGGAACATCATATCCGAGATCGGTCAGGGAGAAATTTTCGCGGAGGTCTTTGGAAGCATCGAAGGCGCAGAGGTCACCGTAGACGTGGAAGCCGCTGAAAACAGCAGGGTTCTCTGGATACGGGTCAGGGATATACTGGAGATTGAAGGGGGAAAACCGGCCATGAACCTGCTCTCGACCATGGCGCGGAAAAACCTGATGCTGAACAGGAAGATGGAGCATATATGCAGGAGAACGACCCGGGAAAAGCTTATGTCCTATCTCACATCGGAGATGATCAGGCGGGGAAGCTCCACGTTCCGTATCCCCTTTGACCGCCAAGGACTTGCCGACTATCTTTCCGTCAACCGCAGCGCCATGTCAAAGGAGCTTTCCGAGATGAAGAGAGACGGGTTAATAGACTATAAAAAGAACCGATTCACTCTCCACGCAACGAGGGAGATTTAAGCGCACACTTTCAACCGTTTAACCCAGAGTAAATCTTGATAAATGATTACAAAGTGGTATAATATTGGGGATTGAGAGAGAAAGCGTTAATATTAAAAGAAGAGAGATGGTATAAATGACTAAAGTAGACATTTTTTCGGGATTCCTGGGAGCGGGAAAGACAACGCTTATAAAGAAACTGATAGAAGAAGCCTATAAGGGTGAAGACTTGGTTCTCATTGAGAACGAGTTCGGCGAGATAGGAATCGACGGAGGATTTCTGAAGGACGCCGGAATAAAAATCAACGAAATGAATTCCGGCTGCATTTGCTGCAGTCTGGTAGGGGATTTTGGAAAGGCTCTGGAACAGGTCATTGCAGAATTTGACCCTGACAGGATACTCATAGAGCCGTCGGGAGTCGGCAAGCTCAGCGACGTGATTCTGGCCGTGGAGAGGCTTAATAACGATAAGATCGTCCTCAACGGCTTTACCACCGTGGTAGACGCCAAAAAGTGCAAAATGTACATGAAGAATTTCGGCGAATTCTTCAACAATCAGATTGAAAACGCCAGCACCATAGTGCTTAGCCATACTACAGGTCTTTCCGGTGAGAAGCTGTATCAGTGCGTAGAGCTTATTAAACAGCATAATGACAAGGCTTCTTTAATAACCACACCGTGGGAGGAGATAACCGGTGTTCAGATGCTGGAGACTATGGAGAAGAAGAACACCATAGAGATTGAGATGGAAAAGCTGGAGGCTCAGATGAATCACGACCATGACCATCATCACGATCACGATGATCAGGGTCATCACTGCGGCCACGACCATCACGGTCATCACCACGATCATGATGATCAGGGTCATCACTGCGGCCATGACCATCACGGTCATCACCACGGTCACGATGATCACGACCATGACCATCACCACGGTCACGATGGTCACGGCCATCACTGCGGCCACGACCATCACGGTCATCACCACGACCATCACCATCATCACGCTGATGACGTGTTCACCAGCTTTGGTGAAGAGACGGCTAAGAGGTTTACTGCTGAAGGCATCGAGGAGGCTCTGGGAAAGCTCCAAAACTTCACCGAGTACGGGCAGGTGCTCAGAGCTAAGGGTATCGTAGAAGGAGAGGATGGAAGATGGATTCACTTCGATTACGTGCCGGGAGAGGCGGACGTCAGGTTCGGAAGCGCAGATGTGACAGGAAAGATATGCGTCATCGGCGCGGACATTGAAGAAGATGCCATAAGGGAGCTCTTCGGACTTTAGTATGGTAAAGGGAAATAGGGGTGTTCTGACGATTCAAGCGACGAACACCGTATTTTTTGCATGTGAGATTTCTGCGGGCTCGGGGAAGAGGTATTGCCCGGGTACGCCGAAGCAGAGCTGAAAGAGGTAAAGCTGAAACTAAAGATACAGGATACGAGGAAAAAGATGGGATCGTACACTGAAATAGTGCCTTTGAAATTTCAGGATGACAGATTGTTTATCCTGGATCAGACCCTTCTTCCGGAGAAGGAAGAGTGGCTGGAGCTTAAGACAGAGGATGACGTTTGGGACGCCATATTCAGGCTGAGGGTCAGAGGAGCTCCCGCTATCGGAGTAGCCGCCGGCTACGGGGTCTATGTATCGGTAAAAAACGATATGAAGGAAAAGGGCGGCAAATTTAAAGATGCTTTCGAAAGGGTTTGCGATAGGATAAAGGGAGCGCGGCCAACGGCCGTAAACCTTACCTGGGCAGTGGACCGGATAGTGAATAGAGTAGAGTCTGTCGGCTTTGACAGTGGAGAGCAGGCCTTAGAGGCAGTCCGTGAGGAGGCCGTAGCCATACACTCCGAGGACGAAGCCGCCTGCAGAGCCATGGGAGAACACGGCCTTTCCCTGCTGAAGTCCGGCATGGGCATACTCACTCACTGTAACGCCGGGGCCCTCGCCACCTCCAGGTACGGGACGTGCCTTTCTCCTATTTATTTGGGGCTGGAGAGAGGCTATGACTTTCACATTTTCGCCGATGAGACGAGACCGCTCCTTCAGGGAGCCAGGCTTACGTCCTGGGAGCTTACCAAGGCCGGAGCGGATGTAACCCTCATATGTGACAACATGGCGGCGACAGTGATGAAACAGGGCAAGGTAGACGCTGTGGTAGTAGGCTGCGACCGTATGGCTGCCAACGGGGACGGAGCCAACAAAATCGGTACGTCGGCGGTGGCGGTTCTGGCGAAGAAGTACGGCATACCTTTTTACATGTTCGTACCGACCTCCACCATCGATATGAACACGGCGTCCGGTGACGACATAGTGATAGAAGAGAGAGACGGAAAAGAGATCTACAGGATGTGGTATGAGAAGCCTATGGCGCCGGAGGGGATTAAAACCTTCAACCCGGCCTTTGACGTTACGGACGCCGGAGACATTACGGCTGTAGTAACCGAAAGAGGCATAGTATACCCTCCTTATGGGGAAAACCTTCGGAAAATCATCTCGGGAGAAGTCGAGTAGATGAACAACGAAAGCGCATTTTTCAAGAAATATGTAAAAGCAATAGTAGTGGTGGCGGTAGTGGCAGGCTCTTCTTCGGGAATATTCGGAAGCGCCATAGAGGCGCCGTCCCTTGCCATCGGATTTTGGCGTCTCTCCGTAGGCGTGCCCTTCTGCGCCGTTCCGGTATTGATGAAGCAAAGAGAGCAACTCCTGACTGTAAAGCCGAAGGAGCTTTTTTGGACTTTTATCGCCGGCGTTTTTCTTTTCGGTCATTATTTCACTTGGTTTAATGCGGTAAAGCTGACCAATGTGGCCAGCGCCGTGGTACTGGCGGCCATGCACCCGCTGGTAGTGCTGATCATAACTGTTCTCATCCTTAAGCGGAAGGTCGGCATCAGGCCGGTTTTGGGAATAGCGCTGGCGCTGCTGGGATGCGGCATGGTAGCCGGAATCGACTACGGCCAGCTTTCCTCAGGAAGCTTCACCGGAGATATGCTTGCCTTGGGAGCAGCCATATGCATGGGCGTTTATTTCGCCATAGGAGATCAGGTCAGAAAGACTGTCTCAGGAAGCGTGTACGTTTTCCTGGTCTTCCTGTCATGCTGGATATGCTTCGTTTTCGGGATAATCATAACGGAGACGCCGGTGCTGGGATACAGCGCGAAGGATTACATGCTCATCGTAGCCATGACCTTCGTGTGCCAGATCGGCGCTCACGCTGTATTCAACCTTTGCTTCGGGTACGTGGATTCTCTCTACGTATCGACATGGGAATCGGGAGAATCGGTTTTTGCCATAATTTTAGGCGTGATCTTCTTGGGACAGATCCCTCAGGGATGGGAGATCGTGGGATGCGCAGTAGTGGTTACAGGCCTTCTCTACTATAACTATCACACGGGGATAGCTGAGAGGGAGGCTCTGAAGAGCCGGGGAGAGGGACGATGAGCTACAAGGTGAGGCTCCGCAGCTTCGAAGGCCCTTTTGACCTGCTGGTGTACCTCATAGAGAACGCCCGAATGAACATTTACGATATACAGATATCGGAGATCACAGAGCAGTACATGGAATACGTAAACGAGATGAAGAGAGTAGACGTTTCAGCAGCCGTTGAGTTTATGGTGCTGGCAGCCACTCTCATCGATATAAAGTCCAGAATGATACTGCCGAAGGCGAAGCCGGAGGGAACGGAAGAACAGGAGGAGGATCCTCGGAGCGCCCTGGTGGAAAAGCTTATAGAGTATAAGCGGTTTAAAGGGTGCGCTCATATGCTGAGGGAACGTGAGGCGATGGCCTCGTTGATCTACGAAAAACCGCAGGAGGATATTTCCCGATACACGGAAAATCCGGATGAACTGCTCATGCTGAGCATAGACCGGTTCGCCTCGGCCTTTGAGCTTTTTTTAGAGAGAAAGCAGAGAGCCGAAGAGGTGAAGGAGAGATATTCCAGAGTAGAGAGAGACCGGGCTACCATAGAAGACCGAATGAATATTATAGGGGAAAGGCTTTCTATGGCTGTCAAAAGGGGCAGCGGAGGCATAAGCTTCACAGATACCCTGAGAAACGGCAAGGACAAATACGACATAGCCGTAAGCTTTGTATCGGTGCTGCAGATGGTGAGAGACCGGATCATCAATGCAAAGCAGGACTATCTCTATTCGGATATCTGGATTTTCCCCGCAGACGAGGAGAACGCAGAGGATGAACAGCAAAAAGACTATTAAATCCGCTCTGGAATCCATGATGTATATCTGGGGTCAGCCTCTCGACGCTAAGACGGCGGCAGAGGTATGTAATATTTCCGGAGAGGATGCCTACGACTACCTTATGGAGCTTAAGCAGGAATACGATGAGCAGGAGAGAGGTATAATGATAAGGCAGGTGGAGAAGAGCTTTCAGTTTGCCACCAGGCCGGAAAACGCACCCTTTATCGAGAAGCTTTGCACTCCCACAAGGGTGAGGAGGCTTTCTCAGTCGGCTCTGGAGGTTCTGGCTATAATAGCGTATAAACAGCCTGTGACAAAGGCTGAGATCGATTCTATCAGAGGAGTCAAAGGCGACAGGGTCATAGATGGCCTGATGGGAAAGGAGCTGATAGAGGAAAAAGGCAGATCCGAAGCGGTAGGACGGCCTATACTCTACGGCACCACAGACAAGTTCCTGAAACAATTCGGATTCAGCACTCTCAAGGACCTTCCGGAGATAAACGATCCGGAAGGGGCATTCGTTTCAGACGACGAGGAGGAAGAGAGCGAGCAGATCAAGTTTCCGGAGGTTAATGATGAATACGTTTAATAAGGAAGAACCGGCTCGAGATACCTGATGGTGAGTATGAGGAGGTAGACAGTACATGGCTTGCAGAAAGAGCGGAAATATTATTTTGATCGGAATGCCCTCGTCGGGCAAGAGCACAATAGGCGTAAAGCTTGCCGAGGCTCTCGGCAAAAGCTTCACAGATACGGACGACCTTATAGAACAGCGAGAGGGGAAGCCTCTCCAGGAGATAATAAACGAAAAGGGCAATGATTACTTTCATCAGGTTGAAAGATCTGTCGTGCTGGGTGTGGAAGCGGAGAACACCGTTATAGCCACAGGCGGCAGCGCAATTTACTTTCCGGAGGTCTTTGAAAGGTTCAGAAATGACGGGGGGATCATCGTCTATCTGGAGATAACCCTGGACACCGTAAAGAAGAGACTGAACAACTTAAAGACCAGAGGCGTCACCCTGGGGGCAGGCCAGACTCTGGATGATCTCTATGACATGAGAACCCCTTTGTACGAAGCCCAGTGCGATATCAGGGTGAAGGGGGACGACTGCACCGTGGAAGCTGTGGTAGAGCGGATCGTGGAGGCTCTCGGCTGTTAGAAAGGGCTTCACCCACAGATACGGTATCATAGGTTTAAGGGGAATAATGGGATGAAATTACAGAAAAATCCTATTAACTGGGAGTTAAACCCATTAGCCCATTAGCGCGAATAAGTGGAATCGTTGGAAAATACCCATTTTGATGAATCGGCATAAGATTTGCTTGTTAATATGCGACGGCTTACGTCATACAAAGTAAGAACGTATAAAATCTTGCAAAGGAGGAAAAAGATGAAAAAGAAGTTATTGGCAACCCTACTCTCCACAGTCATATTAGCAACGACTGTTTTGGCCGGCTGTGGCGGTAGTAGTAGCAGCAGCGAGTCAGGTGGGGTAACCTATGACGACGGATTTGGTGAGAATGTTATAAGAATCACCTATAGCGCCGAGCCTGAGTCGGGAGATCCGAGACAGACCTCAGCTGACTACATTATTCACCTTAACGTATACGACACCCTGACGAAGACAGAAGCCGATGAAGACGGGAATCTGGAAACAGTTGCCGGATTGGCGGAGTCCTGGGAGATATCTGACGACGGCTTGACTTACTCCTTCAAGCTCAGAGAAGGAGTGGAGTTCACCAACGGAGAGCCTCTCACTTCAGATGATGTCCTCTACACAGTCGACAGTATGCTCGATCCGGAGAGGGCTGCTCTGAATACAAGCTGGATGGATATGATAGCCGGCGCTCAGGATGTTCTGGATGGAAATACGGAGACAGTAGAAGGCATAGGTATCGTAATCTACGACGATTATAATTTCGATATCATCCTTGAAGAAGCATACGCTCCTTTCCTGGCGATACTCAGCGTACCCGGATGGTCCATCCTTAACAGAGAAGCCGGAGACATAGCTGATGAGGCCGGCGGTGGTCCGAGCGTCAGCTTGTTCGGAAATGATCCGGAGTACACCGTTGGATGTGGACCTTTCATACTCTCAGAGTGGGTTCTCAACGAATACGTTTACATGGAAGCGAATCCTGACTACTGGCAGGGAGCGCCTGCAATAGACGGTATTCTCGTTAAGATAGTACCTGATGCTGATACACAGAGAATGCTGTTCGAGTCGGGACAGATCGATATATTCGACCTTGATAATGCGAGAGACCTCATTCCTGAATATCAGGAGTCTGAGGAATGGTCCGATAATCTGGTTTATAAGACCCTGCTCGGCGTTACCTATCTTTCCATCAATGAGAACATCGAACCTTTTGACGACGTAAGAGTAAGACAAGCTCTTCAGATGGCAATAGATAAAGAAACCATAATCGAAGAGATATATTCGGGTACGGCTGTTCCGGCTAACGGAATATATCCGGAGGGACTTGTAGGATACAACGAGGATCTGGCGGAAATTCCATATGATCCTGAAGCGGCGATGGAGCTGCTGGCAGAAGCCGGATATCCTGACGGATTCGACATGGTCATAGCTACGACTACGACTGACAGCCAGAATTTGGTTCAGATAATCCAGCAGCAGTTTGCGGCAATCGGAGTTAATGTAACCATCGAGCAGATGGATGAGGCTTCATGGTATGATATACGTGCTACGGGAGAGCTTCCTATGTACATCTCTACGTGGTATGCCGATATAAACGACCCGGATAACTTTATCTACACATTCTTCTCGTCGGCATCTACGGTAACCAGATCCTTTAACTATTACAATACGGAGGCTATTGCCAGAATTGAAGCTGCAAGGTATATGACCGATACTGAAGCGAGAATTCAGGAATACCAGGATCTTGAAGAGCTGGTTATCCAGGAAGACGCAGCTTGGATACCGCTTTGGCA
The DNA here is from genome assembly GCA_964442135.1 of uncultured Oscillospiraceae bacterium. Taxonomy (GTDB): domain Bacteria; phylum Bacillota; class Clostridia; order Peptostreptococcales; family Anaerovoracaceae; genus Avanaerovorax. The sequence continues at coordinate 87,002 of CAYTYN010000002.1, read as the reverse complement.
TTCAGTGAAAATAAGAGTTGTTCAGGACAGAGTTAAGAACTTCGTTCCTCATTGGGCCGGATACGGCGACTGCTGCTACTACGGTGTTGAGCTGGAGCTGTATAGTGAGTAGAGACCGGTTCTTAATCCAAAGAATGATAAGAAATAACCTTAGCTAGTAGTGATGACAATATTTAAGGGATTACCGTTACAAGCGAGGTAATCCCTTAATTAGTTGGTATCCGGAAAGCTGGGAAAGAGATTGAAAGGAAGAATGACATGCTTAAATTTATCATTAAGCGAATCCTGATATCCATACCTCTGATGATTGCCGTAATTCTCGTGGTCTTTCTGATGCTTCAGGTCCTGCCGGGAAACCCCATAGCGGTAATGATGGGCGAACACGCCAGCATGGACGTAATAGAAAGAGTTTCGGAGCAGATGGGTCTTAACGACCCTTTATGGAAAAGATTCATAGATTATATTATAAACGCATTGCAGGGGGATCTGGGGACGTCGTATAAGCTGGGCAGGCCTATTACAACGCTGATCACCACTGCGTTCCCGAATACTGTAAAGCTTGCTATCACTTCAGCGCTGGTATCGTGGACCATAGGTATATTTGCCGGTATCGTTTCCGCTATTAAAAAGGACACCCTGTTGGACAGATTCCTCATGGGCTTCTCTCTTGTAGGAATATCCCTTCCGGTATTCTGGGGAGCAATGCTTCTTCAGTTCATATTCGGCTATACCTTAGGATGGCTTCCTATATCCGGATATTCCACCCCTGCTCACATGATACTGCCGGCGGTCATCTTAGGCTGGACGTCATCAGGAAGTATAGCCAGACTGACCAGATCCAGTCTCCTCGGAATAATGGAAAACGACTATATAAGGACGGCAAGGGCAAAAGGCCTGAACGAAGGTCGGGTCGTAGTAAAGCATGGACTTAAGAACGCGATGATTCCGGTAGTTACCATGATGGCGATGCAGTTTGCCAGCCTCCTGTCGGGAGCCGTGATTACTGAATCCGTATTCGGTATCGGCGGAATCGGAGTGCTCATGGTGTCTGCCGTAAATACGCGAGATATGCCTCTGCTTCAGGGGTCAGTAATATTTTCGACCATGATCATCATAATCGGAAATATGGTGGCGGATATACTATATTCGTTCCTTGATCCGAAGATCCGTGAACAATAGGGAGGCAGACCATGACATCAAAGAAATTAAACAGAGCTGCCGATCTGGCAGCAGAGAAAATAGTCAGCGGATTTTCCATGGAAGGTACGGACTGGATTCCTGAGGATGCGACGAAACCGGTGGAGGTGGAATCGGAAGCCGAATCGGAGATCGCCCCCGACGAAACTATAAGAGAGCAGATAATATCCATGTTCAAGAACAATAAGCTTGCTCTCGTATCCGCCATAGTGATTATCCTGTTCGTAATAGTTACGGTGCTGGCGCCTATAGTGGCGCCTCATGATCCGTATACTCAGGATCTTACCCGCAGACTGGAGGGTCCGTCTCTCGACTACCTCTTAGGGACGGATAACTTCGGCAGAGACGTTCTCAGCCGTATGCTCTACGGAGGAAGAGTATCTCTCCTCATAGGTATATTCCCCACCATAATATCCATGACCATCGGAACATGTCTGGGACTCATAGCAGGCTTCTACGGAGGAAAAATCGACTCCGCAATAATGAGGCTGGCGGACATACTTATGGCGTTCCCTTCCATGCTGTTGGCAATGCTCGTATCATATACCCTTGGAAACGGACTTTTGACCATATTCACCGCCCTCAGCGTGGTAGGCTGGGCAGGGACGGCCCGTGTAGTAAGATCTGAAGTGCTCGTCCTCAGGGAAAAAGAGTACGTAGAAGCGGCCACGTCCATAGGAGTTAAGAGGCGCACCATAATCCGCAGGCACATTCTTCCCAACTGCGTGCCGACTATGATAGTCCTCTTCACTATGAATGTACCGGGGAACATCCTGGCGGAATCCAGCCTTTCATTTCTGGGAATAGGCGCACAGCCGCCTTCGACCAGCTGGGGTCTTATGGTATACGAATCCAAGCAGTACCTCCAGATGACGCCTGTAGCTACCCTTGCTCCCGGCGTAGCCATACTGCTCTTGGTTGTGGCGTTTAACTTCTTAGGCGACGCCCTTAGAGATAAGCTGGATCCTTCCCTGAAGAACTGATAAGGCGGTGATTTTATGGTAAAAAACGATAGCATATTCGAAATTAGAGGTCTTAAGACTCAGTTCTTCACATCAAAGGGAATAGTGCCGGCGGTGGACGGCGTGGACATTACCGTCCGCAAGGGCGAAGCGGTCGGCTTGGTAGGTGAATCCGGATGCGGAAAGAGCATGACAGCCATGTCGGTCATGCAGCTTTTGAAGAAGCCCGGGCGGGTAGTCGATGGAACCATCAAGCTGAACGGCGAAGATCTCCTGAAGTTGAATAAAAAGGAAATAAACGATATAAGGGGAAACCGCATATCCATGATATTCCAGGAGCCTATGACTGCTCTGAATCCGGTTTACCCTATAGGAAAGCAGGTGGTGGAAGCCCTCGTTACTCATCAGAACATCAGCAGGGAGGAGGCAAAGGCTAAGACCATAGAGATGTTCACAAAGGTGGGAATTCCTGAAGCGGAGAAAAGGTTCGGCGTATATCCTCATCAGCTTTCAGGCGGACTGCGGCAGAGGGTCATGATAGCCATGGCTATGATATGCAATCCGGAGCTGATGATAGCCGATGAGCCTACTACTGCTCTGGACGTTACCATAGAGGCTCAGATTCTCTATCTCATGAATCAGCTTCAGAAGGAAGTGGGAACGGCTGTAATAATGATAACCCACAACCTGGGTGTAGTCGCCGAATCCTGCGATTACGTGTACGTAATGTATGCGGGAAAGATAATGGAAGAAGCGCCGGTTAGAGAGCTGTTTAAGAACCCTCTCCATCCGTATACCTACGGCCTTATGAACGCAATACCGAAAATGACAGAGGTCAAAACCCACCTCTACACCATAAAGGGCATAGTGCCTAACCTGTTAAACCTGCCTAAGGGCTGTAGATTTTGCCCTCGCTGCGATAAAGCGATGAAGGTCTGCACCATGTTCCAGCCTGATCTTTATGAACTGGAGGACGGTCATAAGGTTAGGTGTTTCCTCTACAACAAGGAGGTGATGGAAAGTGGAAAATAGAAAAGTTCTGGTCGAGACGAGGGATCTGACGAAGAAATTCAAGACCAAATCCGGCGCCTGGGGGAAGAACAAGGCCACCGTACACGCTGTAACCGACGTAACCCTTAACGTATACGAAGGTGAAACCTTAGGGGTGGTAGGCGAGTCAGGATGCGGGAAATCCACTTTAGGCAGACTGGTGCTCAGGCTTCTGGACGCCACAAAGGGCGAGGTTATCTTTGACGGAGTAGAGCTTAACAGCCTTAAAGAGGAAGAGCTCCGACAGATGAGAAAGCAGATGCAGATGGTATTCCAGGATCCCTTCGCGTCCTTGAACCCAAGGCTGAAGATAAAGGACATAATCGCAGAGCCTATGGTGACCCATAACATGTACTCCGATAAAGGAGAGATGGAGGAAAGGATCGCTGACCTTCTGAAAAAGACGGGAATAAGGGCTGAATTCATGAACAGGTACCCTCATCAGTTCTCAGGAGGACAGAGGCAGAGGGTCAGCATAGCCAGAGCTCTGGCTCTTAACCCCAGACTGGTGATCTGCGACGAACCGGTATCAGCTCTGGACGTATCCATCCAGTCTCAGATACTGAACCTGCTTGGAGATCTCCAGGCGGAAATGAACCTGACCTACATGTTCATTTCCCACGATCTGTCGGTAGTGAGATATCTGTCAGACCGGGTGTGCGTCATGTTCCTTGGAAAGGTTTGCGAGCTGGGAGTCACCAGAGACATATATGCGAATCCTCTCCATCCATATACTAAGTTCCTTCTTGAAGCGGTGCCGATTCCGGATCCGGAGAGAAGGAAGGAAGCGAAGAACATGCTGACCAGTGAGATACCGAGTCCTGTAAATCCGCCGAGCGGATGTCATTTCAGAACCAGATGCCCGTACGCTGCGGAAAGGTGCGCTCAGGAATCACCGGCTTTAAAGGAAATTGAGCCGGGCAGATTCGTCGCTTGCCATTTGATGGATAAATAACCTAACAGGCTGCCCGTAAGGAAATTCGTTTATCTTCCTTAGGGCAGCCTGTTTTCATATGGGCATTTTCTATTCTATGTTTATTTCCGGAAGTCCGGCAAAGCCGGCGTCCAGCTCCTCATCTGTAGGGATGTGGTCTGTCATAGTTCCGTTGTTGAACTGCTCGTAAGCCGTAAGATCGAAATATCCGGTTCCCGTAAGCCCGAATAGGATGGTCTTTTCCTCACCGGTTTCCTTGCACTTAAGGGCTTCGTCTATGGCAACCTTTATGGCATGGCTGCTCTCAGGAGCCGGAAGGGTACCTTCCGCTCTCGCGAATTCTTCAGCCGCTCTGAACACGTCGGTCTGTATCTCGCTTCTGGCTTCCATAAGTCCCTGATCGTAAAGCTCAGACAGAACAGGACTCATGCCGTGGTATCTGAGGCCCCCCGCGTGGTTTGCCGATGGGATGAAATCACATCCCAGAGTATACATTTTGGCGAAAGGACAGATCTTGCCCGTGTCGCAGAAGTCGTAGGCGTATCTTCCTCGGGTAAAGCTGGGGCAGGAGGCAGGTTCTACAGCTATGATTCTGTAATTCTTTTCACCTCTAAGCTTCTCACCCATAAACGGAGCGATAAGTCCGCCAAGATTAGAGCCGCCGCCGGCGCTGCCGATGATAATGTCGGGAACTATGCCGTACTTATCCATCGCCGTCTTTGTCTCCAGACCTATTATGCTCTGATGGAGAAGCACCTGGCTGAGAACGCTTCCAAGCACGTATCGGTATCCCTCGGAAGTGACGGCGGACTCTACAGCCTCTGAGATGGCGCAGCCCAGACTCCCCGATGTTCCCGGATGCTCCTCGTTCATCTTCTTTCCGATTTCCGTGGTCATGGAAGGAGACGGAGTAACTGAAGCGCCGTAGGTTCTCATGACCTCACGGCGGAACAGCTTTTGCTCATAGGAGCATTTTACCATGAAAACTCTACAGTCCAGCCCCAGATAGGCGCATGCCATGGAAAGGGCGGTACCCCACTGACCGGCTCCCGTCTCGGTGGTCACTCCCTTAAGGCCCTGCTTCTTTGCGTAGTAGGCCTGAGCGATGGCTGAATTCAGCTTATGGCTTCCGCTGGTATTGTTTCCTTCGAATTTATAGTAGATCTTAGCAGGGGTTTCCAGCTTTTTCTCCAGGCAATAGGCTCTCACCAGAGGAGCCGGTCTGTACATCTTGTAAAAGTCCCGTATCTCCTCAGGAATTTCAAAGAAGGCAGTGTTATCGTCCAGCTCCTGCTTCACCAGCTCTTCGCAGAAGACCGGGTACAGATCCTCTGCCGTGGCCGGCTTCATAGTTGCCGGATTGATCAGCGGGGCAGGCTTCTTCTTCATGTCCGCCCTGAGGTTGTAGTAATGGGTGGGCATTTCGTTTTCGCTTAAATAGATTTTGTAAGGGATTTTCATGTCTGTCATTTTTTTCTCCTTCCTTTCTGCTCAGGCTTCCTTTGAAGCCTACTTCACGGCCTTTCGGACAGGAGCCTTGACCCTTGCTTTCGCAGGAATACGCCGCGGGGAAAATAAAAACTCCTGTCCCAGTGAATGCTGGGACAGGAGTTAAGCTTCTCCTGCGGTGCCACCCGGCTTGACGTCTTAAGACGCCCTCTCTACGCATACCATCATATGCTGATTTTTTTACGGAGTATCCTCTCCGTCGCCCCTACTGGCTGTGGATACAGCTTTCGGTTTGCCCTCAGGAGCCCATTCAAGTCCGACTTTCATACCGCCCTTCCACCGCCGGCGGCTCTCTGTGATGAAGTATCGAATCCTACTACTCTCCCTCAAAGGTTTAGATATTTAGCATGTGCGTATAATAACACGGAAAATTGTTTGTTGTCAACACACAAAAGGGTTTTTATAAATGGTAATTTATGCCAAAACAAGCCGGCTCAGGGAGAAATTCTACCATATGCGACGCCGCCTTAAGTTTATTTTAAAGCCTGTTTGTGGTACAATTACCATGACGTATTGTAATTTCCGAGGCGCAGGGGGAGAGACCATGGCATTCACACATCTGCACGTACATACCGAATACAGCCTGCTGGACGGAGCGGCCAGGATACCCCGTGTAGTTTCCAGAGCGAAAGAGCTGGGCATGGATTCTCTGGCCATAACCGATCACGGCGTCATGTTCGGCGTCATAGATTTTTACAAGGAATGCAGGAAACAGGGGATAAAGCCCATAATAGGCTGCGAAGTCTACATGGCGGCCAGAACCCGCTTCGACAAGGACGGCGACAGAGATAAATATCACGGCCACCTTATACTGCTGGCGGAGAACAATGACGGATACAAGAATTTGATAAAGATAGTTTCCAGAGGCTTTACGGAAGGCTACTACTATAAACCCAGAGTGGATAAGGACCTTTTGCGGACGTACAGCGGCGGCATTATAGCTCTTTCCGGATGCTTGGCAGGACGGGTTCAGAGCAGGCTCCTTAACAGAGATTACGAGGGAGCAAAGCAGGAGGCCATGGAGATGGATGAGATCTTCGGCCACGGCAATTTCTTTCTGGAGATTCAGGATCAGGGGCTGGACGAGGAGGCCCTAGTCAATCCTCAGCTGGTAAAGCTTTCAGAGGAGTTGGATATACCCTTGGCCGCCACCAACGACGTCCATTACGTGGAGCATCGCGACGCCGAGGCCCACGATGTGCTTCTGGCAATCCAGACGGCGACCACCATAGACGACGAGAACAGGATGCGCTTTGAAAGCGACCAGTTCTATCTGAAAAGCGAAGAGGAGATGCGCCGAATATTTTCCTTCGCTCCGCAGGCCTGCGACAATACCCAGAAGATAGCGGAGCGGTGTGAAGTGGAGTTTACCTTCGGCCAGTACCACCTTCCTGAGTTCACTCCTCCCGAAGGGTACACCAACCGTCAATACCTCAGGGAGCTGTGCCGGAAGGGACTGGAGGAAAGATACGATCCCCTGACCGATGAGCTTAAGGAGAGGCTGGAATACGAAATCGGGGTAATAGAATCCATGGGTTACGTGGAATACTTCCTCATAGTCTGGGACTTTATAAACTACGCCAGAAAGAACGGCATTATGGTAGGCCCGGGGCGGGGCAGCGCCGCCGGCAGCCTGGTGGCATACAGCCTGAGGATAACGGATATAGATCCGATAAAATACAACCTTATATTTGAAAGATTTTTAAATCCGGAGCGGATCAGCATGCCGGATATAGACATAGATTTCTGCATAGAGCGCCGAGGCGAGGTCATAGACTATGTGATCGGGAAGTACGGCAAAGAGAACGTATCCCAGATCATAACCTTCGGTACAATGAAGGCAAAGGCGGCCATAAGAGATGTGGGACGTGCTTTGAACCTGACCTATGGTGACGCCGACCGGATCGCTAAGGCTGTTCCCTTTGACCTTAACATGACCCTTGACCGGGCTTTGGAGACCAGTCCCCAGCTTAAGAGGATGTACGACGAGGACCCTAAGGTGGCAAAGGTAGTGGACATGAGCCGGGCTATAGAGGGAATGCCGAGACATGCCTCCACCCACGCCGCCGGAGTGGTTATATCCAAGCTGCCCCTGGACGAGTACGTTCCTCTCTATATGTCGGACAAAGGTCTTGCGACCCAGTTTAACATGACTACCATCGAGGAGCTGGGTCTCCTTAAGATGGACTTTTTGGGACTTAGGAACCTTACGGTGATCAGGGACGCTTTAGAGCTGATAAAGAAAGACCACGGAGTGGACATAGATTTCGCCAAAATGGGATACGACGATAAAAGCGTCTACGACATGATAGCCTCCGGCAATACGGAGGGAGTTTTCCAGCTGGAAAGCGCCGGCATGACCCAGTTCATGAAGAATCTGAAGCCTACCTGCTTCGAAGATATAGTTGCCGGCATATCCCTCTACAGGCCGGGACCTATGGACTCCATTCCTAAATACATAGAGAACAAGAAAAATCCGGAGAAGATTTCTTATGTGACGCCGGAGCTGGCGCCGATACTTGACGTAACCTACGGCTGTCTGGTCTACCAGGAGCAGGTTATGCAGATAGTGAGAGATCTGGCAGGCTACAGCTACGGCAGATCCGACATCGTGCGAAGAGCTATGAGCAAGAAGAAGACCGGCGTCATGATGGAGGAAAAGGGTTACTTCATCTACGGAAAAGAGGACGAAGACGGAAACGTGGAAATACCGGGTTGCGTGAGAAACGGCATATCACCGGCAGCGGCGGAAAGCATTTTCGCCGATATGGAATCCTTCGCCCAGTATGCCTTCAATAAATCCCACGCCGCAGCCTACGCCGTCGTCGCCTACGAGACAGGGTATCTGAAGAAGCACTACCCGGTGGAATTTATGGCGGCCCTCATGACCAGCGTCATGGGAGATGCGGGACAGATATCGAAGTACATAAGGAACTGCACCGATATGGGCATTCGGGTTCTTCCGCCGTCGGTGAACGAAAGCGATAAGAAGTTCACAGTAGAGGACGGAAAGATCAGGTTCGGACTTCGGGGCGTTAAAAACGTAGGCGAGGGAGCCATCGACGCCATAATAAAGGCGAGAGAGGAGAAGGGGCTTCCAAAGGACATATTTTCCTTCATAAGCGGCGTGGACGTAAGCCAGATAAATAAGAAAGCGATGGAGAGCCTTATAAAGGCGGGAGCGCTGGACTGCCTCGACGGCAACAGAGCGGCTCATCTGGCGGTCTACGAAATGCTGATGGAGTCGGCACAGAGCACGGCCAGAAAGAACATAGAGGGACAGATATCCCTGTTCCAGACCAGCAGGGACGTTATGAGCTCAGGGGACGTTACCGGATCCCTTCCAAAGGTTGCCGACTTCGACAAGGACGACCTTCTGGCCATGGAAAAGGAAATGACCGGAGTGTACATAACCGATCATCCTCTCAGTAAATACGCCGACGTCATAAGGAAGGTCGCCACGGTGACCAGTGAGGATCTGGCAGGAGTTCGTGACGACGGCAGGGAGAATCGGATAAAGGACGGTCAGACGGCGGTCGTAGCGGGTATGATAACGGGAAAGAAGACCTTAGTGACGAAGAGCCATAAGCTGATGGCGTTCATAGATGTGGAGGATCTCTACGGAACTGTAGAGGCAGTGGTATTTCCTAACGTGTATGAGCGCTGCGGAGGGAACGTGGAGGAGGATCGGGTCGTAGCCATAAGAGGCAAAATCGACATAAAGGAAGATAAGGCGCCCAACCTGCTTGCTGACTCCATAGTGGATATAAACGAGACGGAAGCTCTCTTTGCCTCGAGGGTAGGAGGGACAGGAAGTGAAGCCGGCAAAGGCGGAAGGAAGAATGGGTTCGATGAACCTTCTCCGGTGAAGGTTAAAATACCAGAGTACGGAGATGAAAAGGAGATACTTTCCAAGGTTTCCGACATCCTCAGGAGACACAGAGGAAACGTGCCTGTGCTCATATATCTCAGGTCGGGAAAGATCGTAAGAACGGCTCAGGGAGCCGGAGTGAGACCAACACTGATCTTCGCGGAGGAGGTAGCCGATCTCGTCGGAAATGCTAATGTTAAGATAGAGGTGATAGCCAGATGAGAAGAATAGGTGTGCTTACCAGCGGCGGCGATTCGCCGGGAATGAACGCGGCGGTCAGAGCCGTGGTGCGGTGCGGAATAGACGCCGGCTTTGAGGTGTATGGCGTACACAGAGGATACGAAGGCCTCCTGGACGGCGAGATAGAGGAGATGAACAGGAGGAGCGTAGGCGACATCCTTCACCGAGGCGGAACCATACTGAAGACTGCCAGGAGCGAAAGGTTCAAGACCGAAGAAGGACTGAATCGGGCTGAGACCGTTTTAAAGACCTTCGGCATAGAGGGACTGGTCATAATAGGAGGGGACGGGTCCCTGAGAGGAGGTCTGGCCCTCTCAAAGCGGGGCATAACGGTCATGGGTCTTCCCGGCACCATAGATAACGACCTGGGGTATACGGATTTCACCATCGGTTTCGATACAGCGGTGAATACGGTTCTGGAAGCCATATCGAAGATCAGAGACACATCCTCCTCCCATGAGCGGACTACCGTCATAGAGGTTATGGGACGCCACTGCGGAGACATAGCCTTGTACTCAGGTCTGGCAGGGGGGGCTGAAGCCGTGCTGATCCCTGAAGTCAAGAGCAGGGTCAACGATATATGTATGAAGATACTCATCAGTGTCAACAAGGGCAAGGAGCACAGCATAATCATAAATGCGGAAGGCTCCGGCATCAGATCCCAGGAATTGGTGGATATGATTGTGGAAAAGACGGGACGGGACACAAGGCTGGTGGTGCTGTCTTACCTTCAGAGAGGGGGAACCCCTACGATGAACGACAGGGCGCTGGCCACCATGTGCGGCGCCAAGGCGGTAAAGCTTCTTTCGGAGGGTTCGGAAAGCAAGGCCATAGGAATCGCGGGAGGCGTAATAGGAGCTTTCGACCTGGAGGCGGCTCTGAACCAGAGGAGAGAGATAGACAGGGAGCTTTATGATCTTGTGGAGGTGCTAAGCAGATGAAGAAGACAGCTATTATCTATACCAGTAAATACGGCTCTGCAGAGAGATACGCCGGATGGCTGGCAGAGGAGACGGGGGCAGATCTCTTTAAGAGCGACGTAAACAGAAACGCCCTGACAGGCTATGAGCGCATAGTGTTCGGGGGAGGCCTCCATGCGGGAGGCATAGAAGGTATGGCGAAATACCGGAAAATATTTAAGTCCATGCCGGATAAGGAATACGTGGCTTTTGCCGTAGGACTTAACCTAGGCGACCTGGAGAGGAAAGAGTGCAGGGAGATCAATTTCAGGAAAGCCATGACCGATATACCGTGCTTCTTCCTGAGAGGCGCCTACGATCCGAAGAAGGTAAAAGGCTTCGATAAGAGCTTGATGAAATTCGTAAAAAAAGCCATAAAGAACAAGGCGGAGCATATCAGAACCGTGGGAGAGGCAGACCTTCTAAACGCCATCGAAAACGGGGTTGACTATGTGGATAGGGAGGAGCTGATTCCGCTGGTGGAGGCACTGACCTCCGATGATCCGATCATACTGGAGAATTACGGTCAGGACTACGACGGGGCTTTGGCGGAAGCTCTCGAAAGGCTTTCCAAGAGGAAAAGAACATAGCTGCTCAATGAAAGAAAGGAGGACAGGGAAAGTATGGAGATATTGACATTTGCGGCTTTGGCGGCTTCGGCTCTTTGCCTGGTTGTCAGCCTATTGATCTTTTCCCGGGTAAACGGCTGGGAGGAGAGTGTGAAAGAACTTTTGGAGAAGTCCCTGATAGGCCAGACCGATATGGTCAGGGAAACGGTAAGCAACGGAATTTCCGGAGCACAGAGCGATATAGTGAGGAGCGTCGGGAGCACCGTTAAGAATATGGGGGATATGATAAGCGACTCTCAGGACAAAAGGCTGAAGGCTCTGGGCGAGGATTTTTCCAAGATGTCTATGGAAAACGAGCAGAAGCTGGAGCACATCAGAACGTCGATGTCCAGACAGATCAGAGAGCTGACGGAGGATAACAACAGGCAGATCGAGAAGATGCGGCAGACAGTAGACGAGAAGTTGCAGAAGACACTGGAGGAGAGAATCGGCCAGTCCTTCAAGCTTGTAAATGAAAGACTGGAGCAGGTATATAAAGGACTGGGAGAGATGCAGACCCTGGCTTCCGGAGTGGGAGACCTGAAGAAGGTGCTCACCAACGTGAAGACGAGAGGTATTCTCGGAGAGGTTCAGCTGGGAGCAATTCTGGAGCAGATACTCAGTCCGGAGCAGTACGAGACCAACGTAAAGACCAAGCCGTCGGGAAACGGCAGGGTCGAATTCGCCGTAAAGCTTCCGGGATCCGGCGACACACCGGTATATCTTCCCATAGATTCCAAGTTTCCGGGAGACGCCTACGCTCGGCTTCAGGATGCGTATAACCGGGGGGATAAGGGTGAGATAGAATCGTCCTACAGGGCCCTTGAAGCGGTGCTGAAATCGGAAGCTAAGGACATAAGGGATAAATATCTGGAACCTCCGTATACCACCGATTTCGCCATCATGTTCCTGCCCTTTGAAGGCCTTTACGCAGAGGTGGTCAGCAGAGGACTGCTGGAAGTGCTTCAGAGGGATTACAGGGTTAACGTTGCGGGACCGACTACCATGGCGGCCCTTTTGAACAGCCTGCAGATGGGATTCAAGACTCTGGCCATCCAAAAAAGATCCGGAGAGGTTTGGGAGATTCTGGGAGCCGTAAAGACGGAGTTCGGCAAGTTCGAACAGGTTCTCGCCAAGGCTCAGGAAAAGCTCAGATCGGCGGACAAGGAGCTGGATACGTTGATAGGCACCAGAACCAATGTGATGAGAAGGAGGCTCTCGTCCGTGGAAGCTTTGGAGGAGGACCGGGCGGGAAAGGTGCTGGGTATTGAGGAGTAAACCTTTGAGTATATTTGCAATAGGCGATCTTCACCTGTCCATGGATGACAGAATAGAAAAGTCCATGGAAGTCTTCGGGCCTGCGTGGGAGAATCATCACGAGAGGGTGAAGGAATACTGGGGAAAAACCGTCGGTGAAGAGGACACGGTCATAATATGCGGAGACGTTTCCTGGGGCTTGAAGCTGGACGAGGCCATGGCTGACCTTGAATGGATTCATAATCTTCCGGGAAAGAAGGTTATTACAAAGGGAAATCACGACCTGTGGTGGACGTCCATAACCAGACTGAATACCCTCTTTGACGACATTTTCTTTCTTCAGAACACCGCCTACCGGGTCGATGAGAAAACGTGCGTCTGCGGAACGAGGGGATGGACAGCTCCGGGCGCCGCGGATTTCACGGATCACGACAGGAAGCTATACCGGCGGGAGCTTTTAAGGCTGGAGATGTCTCTGGATGCGGGGAAAAAGACGGGATGTGAAAACATCATAGTATCCCTTCACTACCCTCCTACGGGAGACGATCACCGGCCCAATGAGGTCACGGCCATGCTCAGCCGGTACGGGGTGAAAAAGTGCGTGTACGGCCACCTTCACGGCCAGGATGTTTTCAAAAACGGCATAAAGGGTATATTGAACTCAGTGGAATACAGCCTTGTTTCCTTAGATTACACAGGAGGAAGGGTTAAGAAAATATTTTAAAAAGGGATGCAGGAGATATGGAAAAGACGAACAGAGTAATATTGATAGTTATGGACAGCCTGGGTGTGGGAGCGCTTCCGGATGCGGAGAAATACGGCGACGGAGGGGCGGATACCCTTGGACATATAGCCGATAGGATGGGAGAAAGGTTTAAGATACCTGAGCTTTCCAAGCTGGGCTTCGGAAATATAGACGGAGCGGCGGGGGGAAGGTTCAGATGTGACAGTCCTGAGGGAGCCTACGGCAGACTTATGGAAAGGTCGGCGGGGAAGGACACCATTACAGGCCATTGGGAGATTGCAGGGATAGAGACTGCCGCTCCTTTCAAGACTTATCCGGACGGATTTCCGAAGGATTTCATCAAAGCCTTTGAGAAAGCCATAGGCACAGAGATAATCGGAAATTATCCGGCCTCGGGCACGGAGATCATCGAGAAGCTTGGAGAGGAGCACGAGGCTACGGGAAAGCCTATAGTATACACCTCCGCGGACAGCGTGTTTCAGATCGCCGCCAATACGGATGTCATACCTTTGGAAAGGCTCTATGAGATCTGTCAGGAGGCGAGAAAGCTTCTTCAGGGAGAATGGGCGTGCGGAAGGGTCATAGCCAGACCTTACGTAAAGGAAAAGGGCAAGAGAGTGAGAACCGGTGACAGGCGCGACTACGCCGTGTCCCCTCCTGCAGATACTGTTCTCGACAAGGTGTCCGCGGCGAATCAGCGGGTATACGCCGTGGGCAAGATCAGCGACATATTCAACGGCAGAGGCATTACCGACGCCGTACACACTGAAAGCAATGCGGACGGGGTGGATAAGACCATAGAGGCAATCAACAGGGACTTCAGCGGTTTAATATTCACCAATCTGGTAGATTTCGATTCCAAATACGGCCACAGGAGAGATCCTTTAGGATACGGAGAAGCCATTATGGAGCTTGACGCAAGGATACCGGACATAAAGGCGGCCATGAAGCCGGGAGATGTGCTCATGCTCTGTGCAGATCACGGAAACGATCCGGTTCATTCGGGATATGACCATACCAGGGAGCATATACCTCTGGTCATATATGGAGACGGCGTAAGAGCCGGGGTGAACTTGGGAGTCAGAACCACTTTTGCGGATATAGGAGCTACCATAGCCCGGCTCCTCGGTGTGGAGACTACAGATATAGGGGAGAGCTTTGCAAAGGAGATCATGAAATGATGAACATGAACGAGATAATCCTGAAGAAGCGAAACGGAGGAAAGCTTTCTAAGGACGAGATTGAGTTTTTCGTAGACGGATACACTAGGGGAGACATACCTGATTATCAGGCTTCAGCCCTCCTCATGGCCATATATTTTCAGAAGATGGACAGGGAGGAGACCTTCCGGCTCACCGATGCCATGCGCTATTCCGGAGACACCATTGATCTGTCCCGAATACGGGGAATTAAAGTAGATAAACATTCCACCGGCGGCGTAGGAGATAAGGTGTCCCTTATCGTCGCTCCCATAGCGGCGGCCTGCGGTGTTCCCGTAGCCAAGATGAGCGGCAGAGGTCTGGGTTTCACGGGAGGCACCATAGATAAGCTGGAGTCCATACCGGGATTCAGGACGTCTATGGAACCCGATGAATTTACAGATCAGGTAAACGAAATCGGCATGGCAATAATAGGTCAGACGGCTCACGTGGCTCCTGCGGACAAGAAGCTGTACGCCTTGAGAGACGTTACGGGAACCGTAGACAATTTCAGCCTTATAGCCTCCAGCATAATGAGCAAAAAACTGGCTGCCGGAAGCGATACCATACTTCTGGACGTAAAGTGCGGTAACGGCGCCTTCATGGAAAATGAGGAGGACGCCGTAAAGCTGGCCAAGCTTATGTGCGGCATAGGAGAGGCGGCAGGCAAGAAAACAGTGGCGGCCGTGACGGATATGAGCCAGCCTCTTGGATTCGCAGTGGGAAACAGCCTGGAGGTCATAGAAGCCATAGAGACCCTGAAGGGGAACGGACCTGAGGATATAACTCAGCTCACCATGCGGCTGGCGGGAATCATGATATACCTGGGAGGCAGGGCGAAGACAGCCGACGAGGGGAAGGTCATGGCAGCTCATGCCGTAAAGAGCGGAATGGCTCTGGTCAAGTTTAAAAAGTTCGTGGCGGCTCAGGGGGGAGACCCGGAGGTTGCGGAAGACTATTCCCTGTTCCCTCAGGCCGGTGAGCAGAATAATCTGGTGGCAGCCTCGGCAGGCTATGTAAAGGAGATAGAAGCCCGCCGCATCGGTCTGGCGTCCCAGTACACCGGAGCAGGCAGAGTGACTAAGGAGGACTCTGTGGATCTTTCCGCCGGAGTGATTCTCCGCAAGAAAGTAGGGGACAAGGTAAATCGCGGCGAAGTGCTGGCTACATTCTACGGCAACGACAGCAAGAAGGTGGCGGCTGCCGTAGAGGAAGCGGCCAATGCTTTCGTCATCTCCGGCGAGAAGACGGCGGCGCCGGTTCTCATAAAGGAGATAATAGGCCTGTAGATAAAAATATATTTTAAGGCCGGATGGTTTATGATATACTGAAACAATGCGGGAAGCCGGTCATTTTGGATTTCCCGTGAAAATCTGACTGCCGCGCCCCATTCGGCGCGGAGATGAAAGGAGATCGGATAATGACAGAAAGCAAGGGAACGTTTTACATTACCACGCCTATATACTATCCCAGCTCTAACCTGCACATAGGACATACCTACTGTACGGTTATGGCAGACGCTATGGCCAGATTTAAACGGCTCTGCGGATATGATGTGAGATTTCTCACGGGAACCGACGAGCACGGGCAGAAAATACAGAGCATAGCTCAGGAAAAGGGAGTGTCCCCTCAGGAATACGTGGATGAAGTGGTGAGGAGCATAAAGGAGCTCTGGAACACCATGGAAATATCCTACGACGACTTTATCAGAACCACCGAGGATCGTCACATAAAGAGAGTTCAGGATATTTTCATGAAGATGTATGAAAAGGGCGACATATATAAAGGTGATTACGAGGGAATGTACTGCACACCTTGCGAGGCGTTCTGGACTGAGAGCCAGCTGGTGGACGGGTGCTGTCCGGACTGCGGAAGACCGGTTCAGAAGGCGAAGGAGGAAGCGTATTTCTTCAGGCTTTCCAAGTACCAGGACAGACTTTTAGACCTCTTCGAGAATCAGCCGGACTTTCTTCAGCCTGAGAGCAGGAGAAACGAGATGATCTCCTTCGTAAAACAGGGTCTGGAGGATCTCTGCATTTCCAGATCCACCTTTGACTGGGGCATTCCCGTACCTGTAGACGAAAGCCACGTAATATACGTGTGGCTGGACGCCTTATCCAACTACATTACCGCCCTGGGGTATCCTGACGATCCGGAGCTGTACGACAAGTACTGGCCGGTGGATTTCCACCTGGTGGGAAAAGAGATAGTAAGGTTTCACACCGTAATATGGCCCGCCATGCTCATGTCCATAGACGTCCCGCTGCCAAAGCACGTTCTGGGACACGGCTGGCTCCTTTTGGAAGGCGGAAAGATGAGCAAATCCAAGGGAAACGTTGTGGATCCCGTAAAGCTTATAGAACGCTACGGCATAGACGCTCTGAAATACTTCCTGCTGAGGGAATACACCTTCGGACAGGACGGAGTGTACACCAACGAAGTAATGCTGAAGAGGATAAACTTCGATCTGGCTAACGATCTGGGGAATCTGGTATCGAGAACGGCGTCCATGATAGAGAAATACTGCGGTGGTCTCGTGCCTGAATCGGCTGCCGAGGACGACACAGACAGAGACCTTAAGGAGATCGCTGTCGGAGCGGCGTCTAAAGTTGAAGAGCAGATGGATAAGTTCGCCTTCAATATGGCTTTGGAGGAGATATGGGTGCTGGTACGACGGGCCAATAAGTATATCGACGAGAAGATGCCATGGGTGCTGGCGAAGGACGAAAGCAAGAAAAGCGAGCTGGACACCTGTATGCATAATCTGGCCGAATCCATCAGAATCATATCCATACTCATAAGTCCGTTTATGAACGAGACTGCTGAGAAGATAAGAAAGCAGATGGGACTTTGGTATTCGGATATCGTCTGGGAAGACGCCTTCACCTTCCACATGATGAACGGGGAGCAGGTTAAGAGGGGAGAGAATATATTCCCTCGTCTGGATATAGAAAAAGAGCTGGCTGAGCTGGAGGCCATGACAGACGGGAATAAGGCGGAGGAAAACGTCCCCTTGGAGCTGAAGCCGGAAATAGAGTTTGACGATTTTGATAAAATTGACTTCCGCGTAGGTACCATATTATCGGCAGAGAAGCATCCTAAGGCGGATAAGCTTCTGGTCTTCCAAGTGAAGATGGGAACGGAGAGGAGACAGATCATCTCCGGCGTCGCTGAACACTTCACTCCTGAAGAAATGGTGGGGAAGAAGGTCATCGTCGTTGCCAACCTGAAGGCCAGAAAGCTGAGAGGTCTGGAATCAAAGGGCATGCTCCTCTTCGCCGACAGCGGCGAGAAGCTGGCTTTGGTCAGCACCGACGCTGAGGATGGCAATACGGTAAGTTAAAGCAATTCCCTCGGAGAGAGCCTTCTCTCCGAGGGAGCTTGGTGAGGCAGAGATAAATTATGCTTTTTGACGCCCATGCACATATAAATCAAGACAGCTTTACAGACGAGGAGAGAAAACGGGTTATCCGAGAGGCCGAAGAGTCGGAGCTTCTCAGCTACGTTCTCGACGCAGGCTTTGACCTGCCTTCGTCCGGGCAGGCTGTAAAGGACGCGGAGGAAAATTCGTGGATCTACGCGGCTGTAGGAGTTCACCCCCATGATACCGATTCCATGACCGAGGAAATACTGGAGGGGATCGGAAAGCTGGCCGCCAATCCGAAAGCGGTGGCTATCGGTGAGATCGGTCTGGATTTTCACTACGATCGGTCCGACAGAGAAAATCAGAGAAAATGGTTTCGCAGGCAGATAAGGCTGGCTAACCACCTTAAAATGCCTATAATGATACATAGCAGAGATGCAGATGAGGAAACCTTTAGGATTCTAAATGAGGAGGGCGCCTTCTCAGAAGAGCGGCAGGCATGGTTTCCGAAGAGACCCGGACCGGACGGGAGGATGGAAAGTCACTCAGGGGTTTTGCTCCACTGCTTTTCCGGCAGCGCTGAGCTGGCGGCGGAATATGTAAAAAGAGGGGCCGCCATATCCGTCTGCGGGCCTGTCACATACAAAAACAATAAAAAGACCGTGAGGGTCGTGGAGCAGATACCTTTGTGCTACCTTACGGCAGAGACGGATTCGCCGTATCTTACGCCGGAACCGCTGAGAGGGAGGAAAAACCGGCCTCAGTACGTGGAATACACCGTGCGGAAGATAGCGGAAATAAAAGGTATATCCTTTGAAGAGGCGGCAAAGGCCACCTGCGATAATGCGCTGAGATTTTTCCGCATCGAAAAGTGAGGGGCGGGGCGGGCTTATCCGCCAAAACCCTTTCACCTGACGGTGGATGGGATGTAAGGAAGAATTTAGGAGGAACAAGTGATGAAGAAAAGTGCGATTTTAACGGCTTTAGCCATGGTTATGATTGTCGCCGTGTCGCTGATGACGGTGTCCTGCGGCGGAAGCGGAGACCCTACCCTTGAAAGCTATATCGCGGAAAATGAGGACGCCATGGAGGAAATCAATGAGGCGGCGGGAGAGAGCGGTGTGGAGGTTTCCATCACCGGCAACGATCTGACCTATACCTACAGCTTCGATTTAGAGATGGATGAAGAGACTACAGAGCTGGTAAAGGAGCAGCTTGAATCAGCTATGGAGTCCTATACGTCTACCTTTGAGAGCCTTGCGGCCGACCTTGAGGAGGAAAGCGGAGTCTCCGGCATAACGATAATCGTAATATATCAGGATACCAATGGCAATGAGTTGTTCAACGGACAGTATGTGGCGGGATAGACCGTAAGCGATTGGATATAGCTCCCAGCAGGGGGGAGGAGATGAACCCGAGCTCATCTCCTCCCCCTTGCTATATTCCGGCTGATATTACACTTATCATATGGAGCTGCCGTCAGGCCAGAGGAACCTGAAGAATGAATCTGATGATAAGGCTTGCCACTACTACGCTTACAACAGTCCTCTCAAGGAAGATTACAAACATCTCCAAAAGGCTTACTCTGATCTTTGTTATGAGAATCATGGCCACGTTGTCCGAAAGGTACAGGACTTGGGTTATGGATATGACGGCAACTAAAAACAGAGTGTAAGGGGAGGATATGGTAGCCGATGCCAGCACGGAAGGAATGAACATGTCGGTGAATCCGACTATCATAGTCTGAGCGGCAGCGTCTGCTTCCGGAATCTGTAAAAGCTCCAGAAGGGGCTTAAACGGCATTCCGAGATATGTGAATAAGGACGTATTGTAAGCTAACACGAGAGAGAGAGTTCCTATCAGCATTACGTTGCCCAACATTCCGAACAGCATCATACAGCTGTTTCTTCCCCAGTCGGTCATGTAGCTTTTAGCGGTATAGCCGTTGTCGTTTCCTTTTCTTACAGCTCTGGTCCATGCCCATCCGAGAAGTGAATATCCTTCCGGCTTCAGAGCCTCCTCTTTCTGAACGGGATTATCTACGAGATAGGTGTCCGGCTTTCTGGACAGAGGCGGGATTCTGTTAAGAACTATGGCGGATACTATACCTACGGCTCCTACGGTGAGGTAGAAGGAAAAAAACTGAGCTTCTAAACCTACCTGAGTAATAACGACGAGAGCGAAGGCTATTGACACAGCGGAGAAATTGGTAGCAACACTGGCAGCCTCCCTTTCCGTATAATAGCCTTTCTCCAGCTGGTCGTTGGTGATCAGCACAGCTAAGGATGTGGCCCCGAGCCATGATGACAGACAATCCACTGCGGCTCGTCCCGGCAGCCTGAACAGCTTCTTCATGAAGGGACTGACTAAAGTACCGACGAAGTCCATCAAACCAAATTCCGTCAAAAGCGGCAACAGTCCGCAGCCGTATACAGCCATTGCGATAATAGTACAGATAAGGCTGTAAAACACGAATGCGCCGGTATCCCCGCCGATGAGCCAGTCAGGTCCTACAGAACAGAAGACCATTATGGTCAGGACGGCGCCTAAAATACGGAGCAGAACCCAGTACCATTTGGTGCAGAACGCATCCCTCAGGATTGGGTGTCTTTCAAAAAAAGCCGGCTTCAGGATGGTGCCTATAGCGGACATTACAGCGGACCCTACGATGACAATAAGTCCGATAAACGGAAGTATTCCGGAAAAATTCGTGTTAATCCAGCTGTTCAGCAAGGTGATCGGTATCAGCATACCTCCGCTTCCGTCAGGGACGGGACACATGAAGAGAAATGCGCCTGCCGCTGAAGGTACGATGAAACGAAGTCCCTGCTTGACGGTGAACCTTTCACGAGGGGGGTGTTTTGTTGTATCCATGTAAGACCTCCTTCTCTTAAGAATTACCGGGATGGCTCCGGATTCTGTTTATAGGGATTATAATTTCGGCTTTATATTTTGTCAATCATAGAAGCTAAAAGCCCTCAAATTTACCCTCCAAACCGGCCATTTACAT
Organism: uncultured Oscillospiraceae bacterium; assembly: GCA_964442135.1. Lineage (GTDB taxonomy): Bacteria > Bacillota > Clostridia > Peptostreptococcales > Anaerovoracaceae > Avanaerovorax. The sequence goes on along the minus strand of CAYTYN010000002.1, from coordinate 66,097 downwards.
CGGCAATGATTTGGTATATACTGAATCAAAGAAATCGAAAGGAATTTATGAGAATGTTGATGGGAAAAAACAGCAACGTAAATATAAAGGTGTTCTTCACATATTCAGCGATACAGGAGATGACCATCAGCCTCCACGTCATGGCTAACCCTTCGCATCACCTTTATACTAAGGAATGGGCAATAAATAAGTTCCAATCATTGCCATCGGATCTCCAGAATGATATCAGATTCTTTTCTGAGAATTACGCAGACTGGTCCTTCATAATAGATGTTGTTAACAATATCATAGCGAAGGAATACCCTCGGAAAATGTCCGTGGAGGAGGTTCTGGATGAGATGATGACCATGGATGATGTTCTGTTTTCCCAGCTTTTTCTGGGACTTACGGCTTTTGATTATGATGAGGACCTGCCGGCGCGGTGGCTGAGGGACCCTGATTCCGTCACCGAAGAAGAGCTGGGAAGCCAAGCCTGCTTTTTAACCGTGGAAACTGTCAAGGCCTTTCTTCGGGACATCGGAGGAAATAAGATAAGACTGAAAAGGACTCTTAAACGATACTGGGAGGAATGCTTCAGGGAGGAGTGGAAGAGCATTGAGCCATACCTTGAGGCAGTGGAAAGGAGGGAAGAAATACGGATTCAGGATGAAAACTACATTGAATATATCAAAAGCCTCCATTCGGATCTGGTGGTAACAGACGACGAAATAATATTCCGGAAAGATCCGCCATACTCAGTTCTGATAAGGAAGATAAAGAAACTTGTGATTATCCTGTCCGTGTTCACGACCCCTCATCTCAGCGGCAATATTGTGGGAGACACTCTGGACATATCAAAGAACCTGAATTTCCACTCGGTGAAAGTCAGTGAGGAGCTACCTCCGGAGCTGCACTCGGTTCTCTACGCGTGCAGCGACACTACCAGACTTAAGATAATAAAAATACTGTGGAACAGCGACGCGACGACCACAGATATAGCCGACGTGCTGGAGCTTTCGCCGAGCACTGTATCCATACACCTTAAAGTCCTCAGAGACGCTAATCTGGTGGAAACTAACAAGATAAAAAAGTACGTCCACTACTCCCTAAAGAAGGAGCCGTTCCTCAATCTTCAGGAAAGGATGAACGGATATTTTTCATATTGATGTCGGGCTTGATGACGGGGCGGAACGTGAGAGCAGGATTTTTGAAAGGATATAATTCTATAATTGACAAAATATAAAATCAAATTATAATCAAGACAAAAAGATTTCCTGATTCTGTTTAAAGGTAAAGGGATGGGAACAACGGTATTTACAAGGGAGGTAAGTCATGAAACCTGAAATTTTATTTTTAAAGCAGGAAGACGTCATAAAGGCGGGGGTTCTGGATATGAAGCCTATACTGGAGGACGCGGAGAAAACGTTTTCTCTCATGGAGAAAAACGAGATCAAAAACATGATGAAGATAAGCATGGTGCTGCCTGATTTGGAACATGAAAAATCCTTCTTCAATTCCATGCCTGCCTACGTCGGCGGGGATGAAAATGTAGCCGGCATAAAGTGGGCTGCGGAATCGAGAGAGAATATAGATGATCCTGAGATGCCTATGGGAGTGGATATCACGATCCTGAGCGACCCTCATACCGCTCTGCCCGTCTGCATATTGGACGGAACCGTTATAACCGCCATGAGAACGTCTGCGTCCGCCGGAGTTGCGGCAAAATACCTGGCGGGAAAGAACACGAAAAAGGCATGCTTCGTCGGCGCCGGTATAATAGGGCGTACCATGGTGATGGCTATAGGGGAAAGCGTGCCGAGCTTAGAAGAAATCCGGATTTTCGACCTTAACAGAGATAAGGCGAGGAGTCTTGCAGATGAATATAACGGTGAGTATAACGGAATCAGGCTCTCGGCAGCGGATGAGCTGGAGGGCGCCGTCCGTGACGCGGATCTGGTGGTTACCATGACGTCTACACGAACACCCTTCCTGGAAGAAGAGTGGCTTAAGAGAAATGCCATGGTAATCCAGATGGGGCCGAGGGAAATTAAAAATGAAGTTCTGACAAAGGCGGATAAAATATATACCGATAGCTGGGACGAGCTCAAATCTCTGGAGATATCCATAATCAGCGAGCTATATAACGGAGGAGTGCTGAAGGACGGAGACGCTACAGACCTGATGATGGTAGTGGCGGGCAAGAATCAAGGCAGAACCTCAGATGATGAGAGAATAGTGTATGTTTCCCTCGGCATTGGCGCCATGGACATTCTGATTTCTCAGAGGCTTTTCAAGAAGGCACAGGAAATGAATTTAGGCACAAAAGTAGTTTTATGGGACAAACCCCTTTGGATATAGTATAATCAGGGGGGAGACAGGGAAAAGAGGGAGCGTGAAAAGGGTGAAGCACAGGTTTATCGCTAAGAGATACTGGAAGGATCAGAGCACAGCCATGGGTCAGTCCGATGTGCTGGCTAAAACCTTTGACGACGTCATAAATCTCAGTCTGGGAGATCCGGACCTCATAACAGACGGCATAATCATCGACGGAGCCTTTAGGGACGCCAAGGCCGGACACACGAAGTACACCGATTTCCGGGGAGATCCGGAGCTAAGAGAAGAGATATGCAGGTACTACAGAGAAGAGTACGCTATGGAGGTAAAGGACGAGGAGGTCTTCGTCACCGCGTCGGCATGTCTGGGAATGTATCTGGCACTGGAAGCGATCCTGGACGACGGTGATGAGGTGATACTCCAGGCTCCTTACTTCACACCGTATCCCCAGCAGGTGGAGCTGGCCGGAGGTATACCTGTAGAGCTTCCCACCTATGAGGAGGAAGACTTTCAGATTGCTGCGGACAGACTGGAGAGCCTTATTACGGAGAGGACTAAGGCCCTCGTCATAAATTCGCCCGGCAATCCTACGGGAAGCTGCCTTACAACGGATACTATGGAGAAGATTGCCGCAATAGCGGAGAAATACGATCTCATCGTCATTTCCGACGACATATATACGGCCTTCAGCTATGAGAATCCGTTCGTGCCTATAGGGTCCTTGGACGGCATGAGAGAGAGGACCATAATCCTGAACTCCTTCTCCAAGAATTTCACCATGACGGGATGGAGGATAGGAAACATAATAGCTCCTGACTATCTGATCAGGACCATTCAGCAGATAAATGAAAACGTGGTGTTCACCGCGCCGTCCATATCTCAGAGAGCGGCCATATATGCTCTGAGACACAGAAACGAGATACAGCCTCCTATGATCGAGGAGTATAAGAAGAGGATGTTCTATGCGGCAGAGCGTATAAACATGATACCTAAGCTTTCGGTCATATACCCGCCTAAGGGCAGCTTCTATCTGTTCATAAATATAAAAGAGAGCGGACTCACGTCTGTGGAGGCGGCCGATCTCATTTTGAAAGAGGCTCACGTTCTCATGCTTCCGGGAAACGCCTTCGGAAGCTGCGGAGAAGGCTATCTCAGGATCGCCTGCACTGTCAATACCGACGTGCTGGGGGACGCCTTTGACAGGATAGAGAAGATGAAAGAATTTCAGTAGACTTTAAGACAGGGGGACTTACTATGGATGACAGAAACGTAAACGAAAGAAACGGCGGAGGTCCGGTATATACGTATCGGAGCGAGGACGGAGCGGGAAACGGACCGGCATATACCGCAGGGGATTTCGGCGGAGGGGGTTCAGCCGGCTATACATGGGCAGGCGGGCGAAGAAAAGGCGGATGGAAGAAGAGCCTTGCCATATTTCTTGCCGTCCTTTTGGTCATAGTGCTGGCAGGCGTTTCATGCTCTCATAAGGTGTCCCAATTTTTGTCTTCGGATGAGGAAGCCTATGTATACGACAGCGAATACGTAGCTGAGCTTCACCTGGAGGGGACTATTACGAATGGTAACAGCGGAGACGGCTACAGTCAGGACTGGATCCTTGAAAGAATCCAATCCCTGACAGACGACGGGTATAATAAGGGCATAATGCTGTATGTGGACTCCCCGGGAGGAAGCACCTACGCCACCGCTGAAGTATATAAGGCAATAAGGAATTATCAGGAGGAGACGGGAAGACCTGTTTACGTTTACATGGGCTCCATGGCGGCGTCAGGCGGATATTACGTGTCTGCGGGAGCGGATAAGATATATGCCAATGAAAACTGCTGGACCGGTTCCATAGGAGTCATAGTCGGAACTCTGTACGACTTCTCCGAGCTGCTGGACAGCCTGGGGATAAAGGCTATAAACGTCACCTCCGGCGAGAACAAGGGAATGGGAGATTCCACTCAGCCCCTTACCGATGAACAGGTGGAAATATATCAGGGGCTGGTAGACGACGCCTTTGATAAATTCGTGGCCGTCGTCGCGGAAGGCAGAAATATGACCGAGGCAGAGGTGAGAGAAATAGCGGACGGAAGAGTCTACACGGCGGGACAGGCTCTGGAAAACGGGCTTATAGACGCCGTTGGAGAGCTGGAGGAGGCCTACGAGGATATGTTCGCCGCCTACGATCTGTATGGGTGCGCTATAAACGTCATGGAATACCAGTCAGGGACGTCTATTTGGGATGTGATTCTGGGCATTGCAGAAAAGGTTACTGAGGAGTCCGAAGGGGGAGAGTATGCGGAGCTGTTCAGTCTCATAGAAGAGAACAGCGCCTTTACCATCACCTATCTCTGCAATGCGAGAAAATAGAGACTGTTCTGTAAACAATCGACGGCCTATTTACTGCTGAATTATTGACAGAAAACCGGTATTCATGTAGAATTTTTAATAGGTGCGGAGGTTTTGACCGGTGCGAAAGGCTTTTAACAACCTTGCGCACCTTTTTTATATGTATGGGAAGGGGGCTTTATGGTTAAAAGATGGATCTGCGGAACAGGGATCCTGTATCTGTTCTGGATCATCCTCTCAGGACGGTTTGAAGCTGATCTCCTCATAATCGGAGCCGTCTGCTCCGCTCTGGTTGCCCTCATATGCCTGCCTATGATGAAGGTGACGGCCAAGGGGAAGATTTTTTTTATAACAGACGTAAACCCGGTCAGGCTGGTTATGTACCTGATATGGCTCTTTAAAGAAATATTCGTCTCCGCTGTCGACGTATGCCGGACAGTCATATTCGGGGGACGCATGTCGCCGCAGATTATCTGCATAAGATGCGGATTCGAAAATCCAACGGCTACAGTCTTTCTCATAAACTCCGTAACCCTAACTCCCGGTTCGATAGCAGTAGATATAAAAGAAGATGAAATTATGATCCACGCCCTTACGGATTCTGCCGCGGAAGCAATTCTGTCCGGTGAAATGATGAACAGGGTGGCGTGGCTTTTTAGAGAAGGAGGGGAGGTTCGGTGATGGGCGGAATTTTCGATTTTCTACTCATGGCCGTCATAGCCGTAATGGGGATGACGCTGATCAGAGTGATTAAGGGACCGGACGCCTTCGACAGGCTCAACGGCATTTTCGCCATCGGTATCGACGTCATCATCGCACTGTTGATTGCGGGATTTGCCGGCGGAAGACAGGATGAGTATGTGGACATAGCCCTGTCTTACGGCATCGTAAGCTTTCTCAGCGTCGTGATAATAGCTCGTTACCTAGGTGAAAAAGCCTCTAAGGGGGAAGAGGAGAAGGATGAGCCGAACCCAGATGGGCGGGGAGGTGAATCCATATGAGCGATATTTCCGCCTTAAGACTTTGTATAGCAGGTTTTTTCATCGCCGCCGGTTTTTTCTTTATGTTCAGCTCCGCTTACGGAATACTGAAGCTTCCCGATTTTATGTCCAGGCTTCACGCCTCCGGGGTAGGAAAGACGGTAGGAATCGACTTGACGTGTATAGGTCTTATCATTATTCAGGGACCGGATCTGGTATCCGCTAAGATAGTCGTCATAATTATAGTTGTCATGATAACCAATCCCATAGGTACCCATCTCATCGGAAAATCGGCGCTGAGAGCGGGAAAAATTAAACCGGCGGTGAATAAGGAAAGGAAGCAACAGGAATGAATACACTTCTCATGGAGGCGGTGGTGCTTTTGTTTATGATCGGTATAGCCATAGTCATAATACTGAGCAAGGACCTCTTATCATCTACTATAATCTACTGCGGGTTCAGCTTTTGCGCCATGGTGCTGTACATTATGGTAGGGGCGCCGGACGTGGCGTTTACCGAGGCTGCCATCGGCGTCATATCCACCATTTACTTTGTCATATCTCTCAGGACGACTGACAGGTGGTGTAAGTGATGGAGAGAAAACTCAATAAGGTGATGGAAAAATCCGCCTTTAAGATCGTTGGGATGGTGCTTCTCATCGCCCTGACAGTCCTTATGTTTTCCATAGTGGACAGACTTCCGGCCATAGGAGACCCGAATTCGGCTCCTAACACCCATGTTTCCGACTATTACATAGAGGAAGCTCCGGAGCTGGTCCATTCCTCCAGTCTGGTCACAGCTGTGCTGGCCGACTTCAGAGGGTTCAATACTCTTCTTGAGACCGGACACATGTTCTTGGCCGGAGTGGCGGTGGCGATGATTCTGTCCGACAGGCTGAAGCGGCACTGGGACGCGGAAATGTTTCGCGCCGTCAGAAGCTTCGGCGGCATAGAAGCGAGAGTGGCCATGCCGGTGCTGATTCCCATCATTTTAGTTTACGCCGTATACGTACTCGTCCACAGCGAGCTTTCTCTGGGCGGAGGATTTCAGGCGGGAGCACTTATGGCTGCGTCCTTTATAATCTACGTCATGTTTGCCGATCTGGGGAAAAACAGGCTGAGGATCACTCAGCATTTTTCTTCCTGTGTGGCGGCATGCGGAGTTCTCATAGAGCTTCTCTTAGGAATGCTTTCCCTCCTGAACGGCGGCCGATTCTTAGAATATGAAAAGCTTCCCTTCGGCGCGGAAACCGCCTCGGAGCTTCACGCCACAGGGATACTTTTGATAGAAATCGGCGTAACCATAGGAGTTATGGGTACTGTAATAACCATACTGGAAGCAGTGGTAGAAAGGAACAATCTCAACGATGGAAGTAATCAATCAGTTTCTCGCTGAAAAGGGAATATACACCCTTACGGTGGTGCTCCTCTTCCTGGGAATGTTCGGCATGGCTGTTTGCGGAAATTATATGAAAAAGCTGATATGTATGAACATGATGCAGGTGGCGGCGATCTTTTTCTTTCTGTGCCTGGGAGAGAAAGACGGCGGAACCATTCCGGTGGTTACAGGGGCGGATCCCGTGGCGGAGGATTACGTGAACCCGCTGCCCCACGCCCAGATGCTGACTGCCATAGTGGTAAGTCTGGGTACCAGCGGAGTGGGTCTGGCTCTTCTCATGAGGATTAAGGAAAAGTTCGGCTCCATAGAGGAAGAGGATATTCTGGAAGCGGAGAAGGGGGAGCGGAACGATGGTTGATCTGATCATTGCTAACCTTCCCGTGCTGGTACCCCTCCTTCCCATGCTGGGTGCTCTTGTCTGCCCTCTGATTTCCCACTTCAGCCGCAGTGCCGGAAGACTGGCAGTCATAGTTCTTGTCGGATGCTCCTTTCTTCTGTCCATAGTCCAGCTTGAAAGGATAGTGGAGCAGGGACATATAAGCTACTGGTTCGGAGGATGGGAACCTCCTTACGGGATTGAGTTTTCCCTGGATGCCCTAAGCGGCGTTCTTCTGGTGCTCATCAGCGGTATCGGTTTCCTCAGCGCTGTATACAGTCTCCCCTTCATGAAGGGAAAAAGCAGGTTCCGAAGCTTCGGTTATTATTCTCTCCTGTCCATGCTGATCTGCGGACTTTTAGGGATGACGTCCACAGGAGACGTTTTCAACCTTTACGTATTCCTGGAGATAACCTCTCTTTCAGGATATGCTCTAATAGCCATGGAAGGTGACAAAGGGGTTTTATCGGCTTTTCGCTATCTGATGATGGGAACTATCGGAGCCACATTTTATCTTCTCGGGGTAGCTTTTCTGTACGGCGAGACGGGGACGCTGAACATGTACGATATGTCAGGGCTGGTGGGGCCGGTGCTAAGCTCCGGAACGACTATGGTGGCCATGGCGTTCTTTGTAGTGGGTTTCGGTATCAAGGCAGCCCTCTTCCCTCTCCATGGATGGCAGCCTGCCGCATATACCAACGCCCATCCGGGAGCGGCGCCTCTCATAGCGGGAGTTATGGGAAAGGTGCCGGCCTACGTTATGATAAGGTTCTTCTTCTACGTATTCAATGCCAATACCCAGTACGTTGAAAGATTTCTCGTGGTCGTAGGGGTTATGGCAGCCACAGGCATGATATACGGTTCCCTGAAGGCCGTAAGGCAGACAGATTTCAGAAGCATGCTGGCATATTCCAGTTTAGCCCAGATAGGCTATGTGGGAATAGGAATGACCATCACCGGATTCTACGGCCTTATAGGGGCGGCAATACACATTATCGGCCACGCCCTCATGAAAAGCTGTCTCTTCTTCTGCTCCGGCGCCATACAGTACAGATATGGGGAAACGGATATGAAAAGGTTCGGACAGATATACGGGAAAATGCCCCTGACAGCCGCGGCTATGGTCATAGCCTCCCTTTCCATGATAGGCATACCGCCTCTGGCCGGATTCTTCAGCAAGTGGTATCTTGCTCTGGGAGCGGCGGAGAAGGGAGCGTATATCTTCATATTCATACTCGTACTCAGCAGCCTTTTAAACGCCGTATACTTCTTCCGGCTCTTTGAAAACATGTTCATGGGCAAGGAAGCATCCGGCCGATCTAAGGGTACGGCCGCGGACACGAAATCCGGACCGAAGGATCGAGACTCGGGCAGATGGAAGCCGGAGCTTCCGATTCCCATGCTCCTTGCCATAGGGGTCAGCGCCCTTTGCATAATTTTGGCCGGAATATTCAACTCCCGTCTGGTCGAAATACTGGCGCCTGCCATAAGGGAGGTGATTTAGATGGGTGAAGCAGCTCTGAAAATCATCCTCGTTTCCGCCGTGTTCATTCCGGCGGCGGCAGGACTAATCATATTAGTGGCAGGAAACCACGTTCACAGAAACGTGAGAGAAGCTGTGACCCTGGTGGGAGCCGCGGCAACGGCCGCCTGCGTATACACCATGGCTCCTTACGTCATAGAAGGTCGGGACATATCGGTAAGGCTTTTAGAAATAGCCGACGGTCTGACCCTGGAGCTGAAAGCCGACAGCGCAGGTACGGTATTCGCCTGTATCGCCTCATGTCTGTGGATAGTGACGTCGGTCTACTCTATAGGATATGTGAGAGGCCACGGGGAGAAGAACCAGACCGGATATTTCGCGGCCTTCGCCTCCTGCATGTTCGGAGCCATAGGCTTGTGCTTTGCTGCGGATCTGATGACCTTCTATATATTCTATGAAATACTTACGGTTTCTACATATCCTCTGGTAGTGCATTACAGAGACCGGAAGGTAATATATCCGGGCAGAAAATATCTAATACACACTTTGGCGAGCGGACAGCTGTTCTTCGCAGGCATGGTTTATACCTACGCCCGATGGGGAACCCTTTCCTTCGTGGCGGGAGGTTTCTGGGATGCCGGCGGATCCGACGACATGGTCACCTCAGGAATATTTCTTCTCATGGCAGCGGCGGGGGCGGTCAAGGCAGGGGTTATGCCCCTTCACAGCTGGCTGCCGGCGGCCATGGTGGCCCCTACTCCGGTCAGCGCTCTTCTCCACGCCGTGGCGGTAGTGAAGGCGGGAGCCTTCTGCATAATAAGGCTGGTGGGATACACCTTCGGCCCTGAGACTCTTTACAGATGTATGGGAGAGCAGGCTCTCCTCTGGCTTGCCGGAGCGACGGTGATCATCTCTTCCCTCATCGCCATACAGAAGACCAATTTGAAAGCCAGACTGGCTTATTCTACAGCGGGGCAGCTCTCTTACATAGTCATGGGAGTGTGCCTGCTGACGCCGGCGGGACTTACCGGAGCCATCTACCACATGGCTGCGCACGCGTTTCTGAAGATAACTCTGTTCATGTGCGCGGGAGCCATATTCGTAACGTGCCACAAAGCCGACATTACGGAGATGAGGGGAATAGGCAGGAGAATGCCGGTTACCATGGGGGCGTTCACAGTGGCTTCCCTGGGAATAGCAGGCCTTCCTTTCCTTCCCGGTTTCCTGTCCAAGATCACCATAATGGAAGGGGCAAGTCAGGCAGGGCGGCCGGTGTTCCTTCTCATACTGACAGCCAGCGCTCTTCTGAGCCTGACATATCTGCTCCCTGTATCTTACATAGCCTTCGCGGGTAAGGACGTTAGAGAGGAGTTCTCAGAGTACGGACCTGAGAGGAGAGGCGAGGCGTCGTTAGCCATGCTGATACCTATTTTGGCGGCGCTGGCCATTGCCGTATTATTAGGTTTTTTCCCCGACGGGCCGGCCGGATTTTTCACTTTGGCGGAGAAAGCGGCGTCCGAAGTATTCGGAGGTGGAATATGAATTTTCTGGAATACGTCGCATACGGGAGCCTGGCGTCTATAGTGCTGATTTTCACGGCAAAGATACTTCTCTACGGTTCTCTCCACAGGGAGGAGGACTATTACGAAAGGAAATACGAAGCCTTTGGCCACAGAAAGCTGACGGGAGCCGGCGAGGGACAGATATCTGCCCCGGGCGCCGATTCAGATGGGGACGCAGACATAAGGGAGCGTTCGGACCTTTTCGGAATCGTTTGCCATGAAGGGCGCGAAGGGGGTGGGCGTGATGAATGATTTAATCATGTTCATAACTCATCCCGGAGTGATCATGATAGGGACAGGGATTCTCATAATCCTGCTGCCGGCGGGGGCGGCTAGATATCTTCTGCCTTCAGGCGCTCTGGCGTCTTTGGCAGCCATGGCTTTTTCAGGCTGGGAAAACCTGCCGGTCATACATTTTGCCGGAGGCTTGGAGCTTTCCCTCTCTCTCAGAGATCAGATATCCGGCTTCTTCGGTCTGGCATTCGGGGTTGCGGCTGTCATCGGAGCCGTCTACTCCATGGACAAAGGGAGAAAAGGAGAGAAAGGGGCTTTCGCCGTGTATGGGGGGAGCGCTCTCATGACCGTGTTTGCCGGTAATATGCTTACCTTCGTCATATTCTGGGAGGCCATGACCCTCTCATCCCTCTACATGGTGTTTAAAGGCAACGGCCCTGATGCTGTGAGATCATCATACAGGTATGGAGTCATGCATCTGTTCGGGGGGAATGCCCTTCTGGCGGGGATCATGCTCATGCCGGGGGAAATCACCGCGGCAGTAGGTCAGGTGCAGTGGGACAATTCTTTAGCCTGCTGGCTCATGTTTACAGGGGTAGCGGTAAACTGCGCCATGATGCCCCTTCACACCTGGGTACCGGATTCCTATCCTCAGGCCACGCCGGAATCCCAGCTGTTCATGGGCTCCTATACCACTAAGGCAGCCGTGTACGCTATGATAAGATTTTTCGCCGGAACAGAGTGGCTGGCGGTCTTTGCGGCGGCTACGGCGGTTTTGGCGGCTTGTATGGCTCTCATAGAAAACGACCTGAGAAAGCTGTTATCCTATCACATAGTAAGCCAGGTGGCGATGATGCTGGCCTCTGTAGCGGCGGGAGGAGCGACAGGGGTAGCGGGAGCCGCTCTCCACGGGGCGTACAATATCCTCTACAAAGGGGTTCTGCTCATGGCGGCAGGCAATATTTTCACCCACTTGGGACTCAGGTATATAACCGACATGGGAGGACTTTTCAGGAGAATGCCTGTTACGGCAGTGTGCTCCTTCATAGCCTCTCTTGCCATAGCCGGCGTTCCGTTCTCCTCAGGCTTTGCCGGCAAAGCGCTCATAACGGAAGCCCTCTCAGAGCAGGGTCAAACCCTTGCCTACATTCTGGTGAAGGTGGCAGGGGTGGGTACATGGCTTTCCGTAACCATGAAGATAAATTACTTCGTATTCATAAAAAAGCCGAATAAACCGTCTTCCTCCGGACGGGTAAAAATCCCATGGTACAAGAACGCCGCGATCATAGGCGCCACAGCTTTGGTAGTCATCACAGGGATAAAGCCGGAGATATGCTATTCCATGCTGGACATGGATTCGTCTCACCTCTTTACCGCGGACCATATAATGGAGTATATAGGACTTTTCGCGGGAGCTACTTTAACCTTCGCCATGCTGCGCCGCCATATGGCGCCTCACAGAGGAATAAACCTGGACGTGGACAGATTTTACCGGATCACCCTTTGCCGGAGTTTAATGAGCATATCGGAGGGGGTCGCCGGCGTATTTGAAAAATACGCTGTCATCTTCGATAATTTCTACCGTTCTGCTGTGGATGCTCTGGAGCGGCCGGGAAAGGTTTTCGGCTTAAGGACGAGCGAGTCGAAGGAGGAAAGCGCCCGCTCCGTAGGAGAGATGGTTCACGTTCTGGCCATGCTCTTCGTCATCGCTCTCATCATCATACTGATTATAGACTAGGCTCTTGTTACGAGGAGCTTTAAAGGGATGTATTGTAAAACTACTTGACACCTTTTCGAAGATGTGATATTTTAGTACGGTGTCAAGTAGTTTTGCTTTACATGGAAACCGGGTGAGTATATGGCAGTGACAGAGAAAGATCCACTGGATCCAAATGCCAGGTTCAGCCTGCTGTACGATTTTTACGGACGGCTTTTGACAGATAAGAAAAGACAGGTCATTGAGCTGTATCACGAAGAGGACATGTCCCTTTCGGAGATAGCCTCAGAGCTGGGGATCACCAGAGCGGCAGTCCACGATTCCCTGAAGTCGGCGGAGCGGGCCTTGGAGAGCTACGAGGAAAAACTGGGGCTGGTGGATAGATTCCTTAAAACAGAGGCAGCCTTCAGAGAGATAACGGAAAGGCTGAACCGTTTAAAGGAAAGATACGGAGCCGACAGCGGTCTGGGAAAGGTCTTAGATGAAATAGAGGCCATTGCCCGCCGGATAGAGTACGGAGAATAAGAGGTAGCAGATGGCATTTGAAAGCTTATCGGATAAACTTCAGAATGCGTTTAAGAAGCTGAGAAACAAGGGAGTCCTTACAGAGGCTGACATAGATCAGGCCATGCGGGAGGTTAAGCTGGCCCTGCTGGAGGCCGACGTTAACTTTAAGGTGGTTAAGGGATTCATCGCCTCTGTGAAGGAAAGGTGCATGGGAGCGGAGGTCATGGAGAGCCTTACTCCGGCTCAGCAGATAATTAAGATAGTAAACGCAGAGCTTACAGACCTTATGGGAGGCTCAGGGACTAAGCTTACCTTTTCGCCGTCAGGGTTCACGACCATTATGATGACGGGTCTGCAGGGTACAGGTAAGACAACCACCTGCGGAAAGCTGGCGGCATACCTGAAGCAGAGCGGGAAGAAGCCTATGCTCTGCGCCTGCGACATCTATAGACCGGCCGCCATAGATCAGCTGGAGATCGTGGGAAAGGGCGTCAATACTCCTGTCTACACCATGAGGGATTGCGGAGATGCGGCGAGGATTGCGGCAGAGGCGAGGAGAGAGGCCGAGAAGAAGGGATACGATGTCCTGATAATAGATACGGCGGGACGGCTTCAGATAGATGAAGCTCTCATGGACGAGCTGGATAACATAAAGAAGGCGGTAAAGCCTCACGAGATACTTCTGGTGGTGGACGCCCTTACAGGTCAGGATGCCGTTAACGTTGCCTCCGGTTTCGACGAGAAGCTGGGCATAGACGGCATAATAATGACTAAGATGGACGGCGACGCCAGAGGCGGCGCGGCTCTTTCGGCCGGAAGGGTTACCGGAAAGCCTATAAAGTTCATAGGTACGGGAGAGAAATCGGACGCCTTGGAACCCTTTCATCCGGAAAGGATGGCCGGCAGAATCCTGGGCATGGGAGATATGCTCTCTCTCATAGAAAAGGCGGAGGCGGCCTTCGATAAAGAGCAGGCTGAGAAGCTTGAGAAAAAGATAAAGAAAAACCAGTTCACTCTGGAGGACTTTCTGGAGCAGATGGCTCAGGTGAGGAACATGGGAGGACTGGGGAAGATAATGGAAATGCTTCCGGGAATGAACAGCGCCCAGATGAAAAACGTAGATCTGGAGCAGGGGGAAAGAGAATTCAAGCAGATGGAAGCCATAATCCAGTCTATGACCATCGAGGAGAGGAGAGATCCTTCTATTCTTAACGGGAGCCGGAGAAAGAGAATATCCGCCGGATGCGGACTTCCGGTCAGTAAGATAAATAACCTGATGAGGAAATATGAGGAAGCCAAGAAGATGATGAAGCGGCTGTCCGGTCCCGGCGCTATGAGACGGGGCAAGTCCCGCGGGCTTTTCTAAGAGATCACAGACCTACTGAAAAATAAGGAGGAAAAAGAAATGGTTAAGATCAGACTTAAGAGAATGGGAGCACATAAGAGACCTTTTTACAGGGTAGTAGTAGCTGACTCCAGAAGGGCGAGAGACGGAAAGTTTATCGAAGAGCTGGGATACTATAATCCCCTCACCGAGCCGCCTGTTATTAAAATCGACGGAGAGAAGGCGAAGAAATGGCTGGATAACGGCGCACAGGCTACAGATGTTGTAAAGGGGCTTCTGAAGAAATCCGGCGTCATTGAATAGGAAAGCGGTGATGCTATAATGACCAAGTTAGTAGAATTCATTGCCAAGTCTCTCGTGGATAATCCTGAGCAGGTAGAGGTGGCTGAGGAGAAGAAAGGCTGCGAGAGCGTGCTGCATTTAAGTGTGGCATCGTCCGACATGGGCAAGGTAATCGGCAAGCAGGGCCGCATAGCCAAGGCTTTGCGTACCGTGGTAAAGGCCGCAGCGACCAGAGAGAATAAGAGGGTCTCTGTGGAGATAATTTCCGAAAACGAATAGACAGAAAGGTATGTTAGGCACATGGCGGTTTCCCATGTGCCTAATGTGATATCTCGGAGATGATTATGGAGAAGATCAAAATAGGCAAAATCGTAAACGCCGTAGGCCTTAAAGGGGAAGTAAAGGTGTATAATTACTCCGACAGCGGGGAAAGGTACGGGGAGCTGGACAGGATCATAGCCGGAGAAGGGGAATACCCCATAGAATCCGTGAGGCTTCAGGGGAATATGGTTATTCTGAAGCTGGAGGGAGTAGATTCCAGAGACAGGGCGGAGGCTCTGAAGAACACCGACGTGTTCATAACGGAGGACGATCTGAGAGAGCTTCCGGAGAACACCTTCTACATCAGAGACCTTATAGGCATGGAGGTTGTAGACGTGGAGAGGGGAGAGACCGTAGGGGAAGTTCGGGACGTGATACAGGGAAGCGCTCAGGATGTTTACCGCATCCGTCTCACCGAAGAAAGGAGCGCGGACTTTGGCGCCGAGGAGACCATGGTGCCGGCAGTGGCTCAGTTCATCAGGAAGGTAAGTCCGGAGGAAAACAGGATGTACATAAAGTTTATAGAGGGGATGCTTTAGATTCATGAAGATCAATGTTCTGACTCTTTTCCCCGATATGTTTCCTGTCTTGACGTTAAGCATGCTGGGAAAGGCGGCGGAGAAGGGGCTCATATCCTTTAACATTATAAATATAAGAGATTTCAGCATGGATAAGCACAGGAAGACCGACGAATACCCCTTCGGGGGAGGACAGGGTATGGTCATGATGGCTCAGCCGATATGCGACGCACTGGATTCCGTAGGGGCGAGAGAAAACAGGGTGATCTATATGTCTCCCAGAGGCAGGGTTCTGGACCGGAGGGTCGCAGAGGAGCTGGCAGGAGAAGAGGAGTTCACCGTTTTGTGCGGCCACTACGAGGGAGTGGATCAAAGAGCACTGGACATGTATCAGGCGGAGGAAATATCCATCGGAGACTATATACTGACCGGTGGTGAGCTTGCCGCCATGGTGCTTATCGATGCAGTGGCGCGAATGGTGCCGGGAGTTTTGGCGAGCAGGGAGGCGGCAGTGGAGGAGTCGATCTACTCCGGCCTTTTAGAGTACCCTCAGTACACCCGCCCAAGAGAGTATAGAGGCGTTCATGTGCCGGAGGTGCTGACGGGAGGCGATCACCGGAAAATCCACCTTTGGCAGTTGGAAAGGTCTTTCGCCCTCACCAGAGAGCGCAGGCCGGAAATGTTCGAGGAATATGTGAAAAATCATAAGGATTTGGCAAAAGATGAACGAGAAGTATTGGAAAAGTTTTTGAAATGAAGTAAAATATACTCATGAAAAAATTTAAAAAGAAGATAGGACTGCTGTTTTTTATTGTGGTGGCAGTCCTCTACGTGATAATATATGTAGTACCGGAGCTGACCGGACTTTTTACGACTACCTACGTCGCCGAATACGGAGAGCTTCAGACTGTGGACTATACCGACATGTACTTCGTCAGAGACGAGACGGTGTACACATCCTCCGTGTCGGGACAGGCCAACAGACTTATAGAGGAGGGCCGGCTCATAAGGGGAGGTACTGCGGTGCTGGAGATTACGGGGGGGACGTCGTCAGACTTTACGGTGACAGAAGGAGGAGTGGTTTCCTATTTTATCGACGGTTACGAGGGAGAATTGAACTCTGAGACCATGTGGGATAAGGACTACGAGTATTTTTCCTCTCTTTCCCAAGAATCCATGGAGGAGCTTTCCACCGGAAGCGTATCGGCGGGAGATCCTGTATATAAGATAATAGATAAAAGCAAGTGGTACGGGGTGGCGTTCATCTCGGAAGAAAGTATAGACAGGTATCAGGTAGGAAATACCGTGGACGTAGAGCTGGGAGAATCGACCATATCCATGACGGTGACAGACGTCTCTGAGGACGGGGAGCTTTACCGCCTGATTTTCGAAACTACAGCGTACTACAAGACCTACGGCGGACTCCGGAAAATGGCAGTGAGCATCATTACCGCAGATGCTGCGGGTCTGATCATAGAAAACTCCAGTCTGGTGGAGGTCGACGGAGTGCAGGGAGTATATGTGAAGAATAAGAAGGACTACTATGTTTTCACCCCTGTAAACGTGCTCCTGACGGACGGAAGCAAGTCCGTAGTGTCGGACTCCTATTTCTACGACGGAGACGGCGTCAGGACCGATACGGTAGGACCTTACGACGACGTGCTTAAGGATCCGGACACCATTGATTAAGGAGATGATATAAATGTCTATCCCATCTAACATAAGGGAGATACAGAGGAGAAAAGAGGAAGCGGCAGAGAGAGCGGGAAGAGCTCCGGAGGACATACTTCTGGTGGCGGTCACCAAGCTCCACTCTCCCGAGGAGATAAATGAGGCTATCGACGCGGGAATTACGGATATCGGGGAAAACAAGGTCCAGGAGATAATGGACAAGTACGAGAAGGTGAAGCCGGTAAGATGGCACCTTATAGGTCATCTCCAGACCAACAAGGTGAAGTACATCATCGATAAGGTGTCCATGATTCATTCCGTGGACTCCCTCAGGCTGGCTAGGGAAATAGATAAGAGAGCTGCTCAGCACGATCTGACCATGGACATTCTGGTTCAGGTGAACACGGCCAACGAGGAGTCCAAGTTCGGAAGCAGCTCGGAGGACGCCGACGGGCTCATATCTTCCATAGCGGAGGAGTGCCCCAACATAAGGATCAGAGGAATAATGTGCATTGCGCCTTTTGAGGCTGAACCCGAGGACGCAGCGCCTTTCTTCAGGGAAGCGAAGAAGATTTACGACAGATATATTGACGACTCGAGGGAAAGGATTGACTTTAAGTACCTTTCCATGGGAATGACCCACGATTTCGAAGTTGCCATAGAGGAAGGCTCCAACCTTATACGGGTGGGAACGGCCATATTCGGCAATAGAGATTACAGAAGCGAGGAAAGGTAAGCAGGTATATTGTTAGGAGGAAAAGGAAGATATGGGATTTGGTGATACGCTGAAAAAAATCGTAGGGATAGAGGAAATAGAGGAAGAGGAAGTCGTAACTGAGGAGGAGCTGGCAGCCGCTAAAGAGAAGATAGCGAGGGAAAACAAGTTTTCTTCATCCACCGCTCCACTCCCAGCCGGTTCGCCTTCAAAGCCGGGGGATTTTGCTCCGGCGTCAGAGAGAAACAGTATCTTATCCAAGACGACAGAAAAGAGGTATTCCGTGTCTAGTACTAATTCACTGAAGCTGATCCTCATAGAGCCGAAGGAATTCGCTGAATGCCCGAAGCTGGTGGACAGCCTTAAATCCAGAAAGCCTGTCATAATCAACCTGGAAAAGCTGGAGACAGAGCT
The DNA here is from genome assembly GCA_964442135.1 of uncultured Oscillospiraceae bacterium. Classification (GTDB taxonomy): domain Bacteria; phylum Bacillota; class Clostridia; order Peptostreptococcales; family Anaerovoracaceae; genus Avanaerovorax. The sequence goes on along the minus strand of CAYTYN010000002.1, from coordinate 47,909 downwards.
TGCGAAAAAGATCTTTGACTTCATGAGCGGAGCCACCTACGCCCTTAACGGCAGTGTGCAGAAGGTAACCAATAACATTTTCATATTCGCCCCTGAGAACGTGTCCGTCGCGGCTTCTCAGGATAAACAGAACCCAGCGGAGCCGCCGGCTTCCGATAGTCCATGGAGGTAGATAGAATTGGCATCTCTTTTAATTTACATCGTACAGCTAGTAGGCAGGATACTGGTTTTCGCCCTTCTGGCGGAGGCGTTGCTCAGCTGGTTCGCCAGAAATCCCTATTCGGGGTTGGGTAGGGCATACTGGGTGCTGCGCAGGTATACAGAGCCCATAGTCATGCCATGCCGCAAGATACTGTCCAGGTTTAACACGGGAATGTTCGATTTTTCCGTGCTTCTGGCCATCATCCTGGTTCAGGTCGTCCAACAGATACTGATCTATGCCATTGTCCTGATATTCTATTGATTGACATATCGATTCGCCCCCGGAGACGGGGTTATACATGGAGGTGACTGTAGTGATTACACCCGCTGAAATCGAAGCGAAGGAATTTTCCAGGGTCGTAAGAGGCTATAAGATGGAAGAGGTAGACGAGTTTCTCGATGAGATAATCATCGACATGGAGAAGCTCATCAAGAATAATAAGACGCTGGCAGACATGGTGGATGAGCTGAAGGAGGAAATCGAGCGGCATAAGAAATCCGAGACGTCTGTGATGAACACCTTAGAATCCGCTAAGAAGCTGATGAAGGATATATCCGAGAGCGCTGAAAAGAGGGCGGAGATAATAATTAAAAATGCCCGTATGGAGGCCGATGTCATAGTCAAGGACGCCAAGGATTCCATCGACAGGCTGAACCGGGAAAGCAGAAGCCTCAGTGAACGGGTTAAAGCGCTTAAGACCAGATACCGTCAGATTCTTGAGGATGAGCTGGAACGAGTAAAGGACGGATCCGGCGATGAGCTGTTCGCGGACCTTGAAAGGGAGCTGGAACGTTCGCCGGCCTTAGATGAGTTTTCACCCGATTCGAGGATTGATCACGGTTCTTCTTCAGCAGACAACGGAAGGGAAAAGTCCGAGGAGGAGCTCAGCTACGGCAGACAGCTGGCGGAGCTGACTGAGGGTATTTCGGAGCGTGAAGGCAGATCAAACGGAGCAGGCGCCTCTTACAGGCCTAAAGATACCATCGTCATAGACGGAAAGGCCTTAAACAAGAAAATAGGAAAATAGCTTTAAGAACAGGAGTGTAATTAAGGGTGAAAGGTGACAGGGGCAGCCGGCTGCCCCTGAATTCATGTATGGCATATATATTGATGGTTGCCGCGCTGGCGGCGGATCAGGTCACTAAGTACCTGATAAGGACGAACATGAGGCTGGGGGAGAGCGTCAGCGTTATAGGAGATTTCTTCTGCCTGACATATTTTGAAAACGACGGAGCCGCGTTCAGCACCCTAAGGGGGCATCGGGCGATTCTCATTATAATTCCGATCATAGCCATAGCGGCCGGACTCGTATACATGCTTAAAAACAGGGAGGCTCATAGGCTCCTGCACATCTCCCTGGCCCTCATCATATCCGGAGGGGCGGGAAACCTTATAGACAGGGCGGTGTTCGGGAAAGTCACTGATATGTTTGATTTCAGCATATTCCCCCCCATATTCAACGTTGCCGATATCTGCGTCGTCGCAGGATGCGGACTGCTTATGATATATATTTTCATGTATGAGAAGTTAGAGAAGAAAAATGAATGATTCTCCGGAGGTAAGGTCCTTCGTGACGGATAAAGAGGACGAAGGAAAGAGACTGGATCAGGTGACGGGAGAAAAGGGGGGAGGCGTGTCCAGAAGCTTCGCCTCCAGACTTATAGCCGCGGGGGCGGTATTGGTCAACGGATCGCCGGAGACCTCGAAGAAATACAAGGTCTCTGAGGGGGATGAAATACGGCTCTACATGCCTGAGCCGGAGATTCTTTCCGCCGAGGCTGAGGATATACCCCTAGATATAGTTTACGAGGACGGCGATCTTCTCGTAGTGAATAAGCCGGTGGGAATGGTGGTTCATCCGGCTCCCGGCAATTACACAGGGACTTTGGTAAACGCCCTTATGTATCACTGCGGCGAAGACCTTTCAGCCATAAACGGCGTTCTGCGGCCCGGCATAGTTCACAGAATAGATAAGGACACCAGCGGCCTTCTGGTGGTGGCGAAGAACGACCCGGCTCACGAGAGCCTTTCCCGCCAGCTGGCCTCCCACACAGTCACCAGACGATACACGGCTCTGGTGCACAACAATCTCAAGGAGGACGAAGGGGTAATAGACGCTCCCATAGGAAGAGATCAGGCGGATCGTTTCAAGCGGACTGTCACAGACAGAAACTCCAAGAGGGCGGTGACCCACTGGAGGGTGCTGGAGCGCTTCGGACGGTTCACCCTTATAGAGGCGGTGCTGGAAACGGGAAGAACCCACCAGATAAGAGTGCACATGAGCCACATAAAGCACCCCTTGGCAGGTGACCCTCTCTATGGACCGAAGAAGCAGACTATTCCTCTGTCGGGACAGTTCCTCCATGCCGGAGTTATAGGGTTCAAACATCCGCAGGACGGCCGGTATATGGAATTTTCCGCAGAGCTTCCCGATAAATTTAAAGAGATCTTAGAAGAATTGAGGAGGAGATATGGACAAAGTCAGCCTTAAAGGCTCCGCCATGATGGCGCCGGTTCCCGCCGCCTTAGTATCATGCGGTACAGACGGTGAGGAAAATCTCATAACCATAGCATGGACAGGAATAATCAATTCCCAGCCGCCTATGACCTATATATCGGTGAGAAAATCCAGACACTCCCACGCCATTATCGAAAAGAACGGCGAGTTCGTCGTAAACCTGACCACGGAAGGTATGGCTCGGGTAACGGATTGGTGCGGCGTGAAGTCGGGAAGAGACGTGGATAAATTCAAGGAGACAGGACTTACCCCGGGCAAATGCGACGTGGTCGGCTGTCCTCTGGTTCAGGAGGCTCCTGTGAATCTGGAGTGTGTGGTAAAGGAGATTAAAGAGCTTCCGTCTCACGATATGTTCATAGCTGAAATTGTCAAGATACACGCCGATCGGGACATGTTCGACGAGGACGGACGCATCAGACTGGACACGGCGGGTATGCTGGCCTACTGCCACGGCGAGTACTTCGGTCTGAAACGGCAGTCCATAGGAAGGTTCGGCTTTTCCGTCATGAAACCGAAGACGAAAAAACGTCTGGAAAAGCAGAGAAGGGGAAGGCGGCCGGCCCGCTCAGGCTCCAAGAGGTGACCGCCGCTACAGCTAATAGATATTTCCCGGTTCATTGCCGCCTGAATCCCGATTATATTATCAGATATCAGTTGTCTTGGGTATTTCGGGGAAACAAGGGTCTGCAAAGTAGGAAAACTCGGTCTCTCGGATGTAATTGAGACAGTCTTCGCAGATGAAGCCTCCCCGAAATACAGTATTGTGATAGATGTTTCCACAAAGAGAACAGTTCTTTCTCATTGCTGCACCTCCTGCTGCTGTAGACGGCGGTATGTTCGCCCTTTGGAGTGAATGTCTGAGACGATCATAAGCCACAGCAGGGATTTGATCAATACAGAATATTTAGATGCGTCGGATTTCAGATTATATGTGTTATAATTCAGTTGGATTCTGTAACGAGGAGGTTTATCATGTTTACGAATTTTAAGCTGCCGGGACGTGACTTCACCATAACCGGCTACAGCTGGGAGTGTGATGACCCGAAGTATTTAATGTGCCTTATCCACGGGTTAGGCGAGCACGACGGACGGTACGACCGCATGGCCAACGTGATGACAGAGGCGGGAATAGCAGTTTTAGGAATAGATCTGAGGGGGCATGGAAGATCCGCCGGAAAGAGGGGAGACGCTGCGCCGAGAGAAGAGGTCTTAGCCGATATAGACGCTCTCATAGATTACGGATTGAAAAAATATTCGGGACTTCCCATAGCTCTGTACGGCCACAGCATGGGAGGAAACATCTGTATAGACTACAGAGCCAGAGGCAAGAGAAACGACGTGCCGGAGAAGTATATATTATCGGCGCCGTGGATAAAGCTGGTAGGAACCGTACCGAAGTCTCTCTATTGCATGGTGAAGGCCATGGCGAGGGTAGCGCCTGAACTGGCCATTTCCTCCAGAATTTCCAAGGAAATTCTGGGGAACAGAAAAAACAAGGACGTGGAGGAATACGACAGCGACGAGCTGGTACACGAAAGGATAACTCTCAGATGTGCCGTAGAATGTTATGAGCTGGGAAACGAGATAATGGCAGGAACCCTTAGCTCTAACGGATTAACCGACCATACTCCCACTCTTTTCATGCACGGAGACGCGGATCAGGTGTGCGATGTGGAGGGCTCCAGGACTTTCGCGGGCCAAAACCGAGATAACGAAGCGTTCACCTACATAGAGTGGAAGGATTACTACCACGAGATACATAACGGCGGCATAGAGGCTAACGGAGATGAGGTCATTGAAGCCATAAGAGATTACATTAAGGCATAGATCAGGAGGAACGAGATGCAGGGAAGAGATGAGATCGCTAAGGAATTTCTGGACGAACTTCTGCCGAAGGATCCTGAAGAGGCTGTCAAGCTCTTAGAGGAGCTGAACATTCTTCTGATGAGGTACGATTCAGCCATAAGGGAAGTGAGGACCAGGCTGGAAATATTAAACGACGAGCTTTCCATGACCAGACCTCAAAGCCCTATCGCTTCCATCGTATCCAGGCGGAAAAAGGCCATCAGCATTTTCGAAAAGCTGAAGAGACAGGGGGATGAGATATCTCTTCAGTCCGTAGAGGATAACCTGAACGACGTGGCCGGAGTCAGGGTGATCTGCTCCTTCGTCGACGACATATATAAGGTGGCCAAAATGCTGATACAGCAGGACGACATCTCTCTGATCCGGATAAAGGACTACATACAGAACCCTAAGCCTAACGGGTACAGAAGCTATCACATGATCATAGAGGTGCCGGTGTTCTTTTCCAACGAAAAGCGGCCTATGAGGTGTGAGGTTCAGATCAGAACCACGGCTATGGATTTCTGGGCAAGTCTGGAGCACCAGCTGAAGTACAAGAAGGATGTGGAAAACGCCGGTGAGATTATAGCCGAGCTGAAGCAGTGCGCCGATACCATCGCGGCCACAGACATGAAGATGCTGGAGATAAGGACGAAGCTGGATTACAATAAGGCTGTAAGTGAAGCGGAGGAGATTGTCGAAGCCCAGCTCCAGCAGGCTGCCAAATAAGCGGGACTACCCGGGTAGTCCGGGGTTTATCCACACTGTCCTGTTTCCCGTGAATATGACCATGCCGGGTTTTGCGCCGGCTGGTTTTTTTACGTTTTTGACGGAAACGTAGTCCACAGGCACGTTTTCCGACGAGCGGGCCCTGCTGTGGTATGCCGCGATAGAAGCGGCCTCATATATGTCAGAGGGTTGAGGCTCTGCTCCGTCTGTGCGCAGTATGACGTGGGAGCCGGGGATATCCTTTGTATGGAACCAAATATCCTTCTTAGAGGCCGTCTTCATAGTCAGAATATCGTTTTCGCGGTTATTCCTTCCCACCAGCACTTCCAGTCCCGACGATGTGAAATACCTGAGAGGTGCTGCGGCAAATTTCTTTTCCCCGGGGCCTGCCTTTCTTCGTCTCAAGTATCCGGTCTCTATAAGCTCATTCCTTATGCTTTCAATCTCATCTTCTGTTTCCCCTCTTTCCAGATAGCTGAGTACCGATTCCAGGTATTGGATCTCTCCTTCCGTCTCCCGAAGCTGCAGGCTTTTCTCCTTGATAGCTGTCTTGGATTTTCCGTAGCGATGAAAGTAAAGCTGGGCGTTTTTTGCGGGGGAGTATCTGGGGTCCAGAGGAATACTTACCCGGCTCCCGTCGTAGTAATTGGTAACAGTCACAGAGCCTGCTCCCTGGGGGATGGCGTGAAGGTTGGCGTTTAGAAGCTCCCCGTATATTCTCAGCTCGTCGGAGTTTTCAGCCTTTAAGAGCTCCTCGGAAAGTCTCTGCTTCTTCAGGTTAAGCTTATCGAGATGGGAGGAGACTGTCTTTATAGACGCTCTGGCCTGCTGCTTTACTCTGTTGGAGGAATCCCGTCGGTCAAAATACGCCCATACGCACCGGCTCACCGATGAAAAATCGGTTCTCAGGCAGCAGTCCTCGAAGTCGCTGAGATCTGCCCCGTAGAACTCCACCGGCTTTCCCTCCCCGTCAGAATAGATGCGGAAAACGGCCCGTCCTTCGTCGATGGAGGCGATCATTTTATGGAGCCAGCCTTTTCTTTCAGCGGGAGGTAACTGAGCCAGCTGAACCGCGGCTGCAGGAGATATGCCTCCTACCCCGGACAGTATGGCCTTCCCATCGGAAGGCAGAGCCGCAAGCTCCTCGGCGGAAATCCGGTCATAGGGAACCTTGTCCTGAGCGGGGGGATACAGGTAGGCTTTGCCGGGAAGAACCTGCCTTACACGGCTCGCGTCTATGGATATTCGTTTTATGCTGTCTACGATTTTTCCTGTGGCCATATCGGTGAGAATCACGTTGCTGTGTTTTCCCATAATCTCGAATATGAGCTTTTTCGACACGGTAAAGCCCAGCTCGTTGAGAGTTTCCAGGGATATCTCTATAATCCTTTCCCATCCCTTTTGTTCTACAGCCACTATCCTTCCGCCCTGAAGGTGTTTCCTCATCAGCATGCAGAAGGGAAGAGGGTTGGGCGGATTCTTCGGCTTTTCATCGGTCAGACATATTCTTGGATTCTGACTGTTCACCGAAGCGAAGAGAGAAAGGTTTCCCTCCTTCGTGTGTATGTTAAATACCAGCTCATCCTTTTCCGGCTGGTAGACCTTTTCTATTTTACCCAAAAGCAGTTTTTCTCTGAGCTCTCTTACCATAGCTCTCGTGATGACAGCGTCAAACGCCATGATACCATCTCCCTGATCTTCTATTATCTGCAAAAGCCATCTAATTTTCCTATAAAACAGGAGATTTGTCAATGACCGCCATGTGTGGTAGAATGTTGCCATGAGATTTCTGAAAATGGAAGGAGACCGGGGATGATCAGAAGCATGACAGGGTTCGGAAGGGCCGAAACAGATGATGGTAAGAGGAATATCACTGTAGAGATCAGAGGAGTGAACCATCGTTACTGCGATATAACGGTCCGCATGCCCAGGCGGTACTCCTTTGCCGAGGATAAGGTCAAGGCCGCGGCTAAGGAAAAGATAAAGAGAGGTAAGATAGAGATATCCGTAATGGTTGAAAACGTCACCGAAAGCGATGCTGCCATAAAGCTGAACACCGTGGTGGCAAAGCAGTACTACGAAAACCTGATTCTCCTGTCCAAGGCCTTTAACGTCAGCGGTGACGTCTCTCTGGAATACCTAGCCTCTCTTCCCGACGTTATGAAGGCTGTGCCCGACGTGGAGGACGAGGAGGAGGTAACTAAAACCGTTCTTGCAGCGGTCAGTGCGGCGGTAGACGACATGGTGGCAATGCGGGAGAGGGAAGGCGAAAAGCTGGAGGCGGATATTCTCGGCAGAGGAGAGACGGTAAGAGAGCTGACTGACAGGATAGAAGAACGGGCCGCCTTAATCCCCGACATCTATGCCGAAAAGCTGAGGGAAAGGATATCCGAGCTCATAGGAAGCTCCATAGAGATTCCGGAGGAGCGGATAGTCACAGAGGCCGCTATTTTCGCCGATAAGTGCAGCATATCCGAGGAGATAACCAGACTGAGGAGCCACCTGGATCAGATGGCTGAGATTATCAGTAAATCCGGCGAACCGGAAGGGAAGAAGCTGGATTTCCTCGTACAGGAGATGAACAGAGAGGCCAATACCATCGGGTCTAAGGCTAACGATATAGAGGTAACTAACCTGATGGTCATGATGAAAGCGGAAGTAGAGAAGATAAGGGAACAGGTGCAGAACGTCGAGTAGGGTTGAAACTCGAACGAAAAAATGGTACAATCAATACTCGCGGAGTAAAGCACAGGAGTGTCTTATGGAGAAAAAACACGGCCTTGATCATGGGAATTCGGGAAAGGGAAAGCTCTTTGTCATATCAGGACCATCGGGAACAGGAAAGGGCGCCATCTGCAAAAGGCTTCTCGGCGAAGCCGGTATAGAGCTGTCCGTTTCCATGACTACCAGAGCGCCCAGAGATGGGGAAATAGAAGGAGTAAACTATTTCTTCACCGATAGAGACAGGTTTCTGGCGGCGGTGAAGGGAGAGGACTTCCTGGAGTACGCAGAGGTATACGGCAATTACTACGGTACGCCGAAAGGGCCGGTCATAGAGAAGCTTCGGGAGGGAAACGACGTTATCCTGGAAATCGACACCCAGGGAGCCATGAAGGTGAAGGAAAACTATCCCCAAGGAGTGTTCATATTCATCCTTCCCCCGTCCATGGCAGAGCTGAGAAAGCGGATAACGGGAAGGGGAACTGAGTCGAGGGAGGCCATTGATATGAGGCTTTCCAGCGCCCTATCAGAGATATCCTGCATCTATAAATATGATTACTGCGTAGTGAACGGCGTCCTGGAGGAGGCTGTAGCCGGAGTGAAGGCTATAATCGCGGCTGAACACTCCAAGGTAACGGAGGACGTGCGCACCTTGATTGAGAAATATGAGGAGGAGTTATAATGTTATATCCGTCGATAAATGAAATCAGAAAGAAAGCGGACAGCAGATACACCATCGTTATCATGGCCGCCAAGAGAGCGAGAGACATAATCGAGGGTAAACCGATTCTGACCCCCGACTACACGGAGGATAAACCCGTGTCTGCGGCAGCCGCGGAGATTGCGGAGGATCTGATCACATATAAGAGGGACTGATTCGTACAACTGGTTCGTACAACTG
>CAYTYN010000002.1:27201-38893 GCA_964442135.1 uncultured Oscillospiraceae bacterium | reverse complement strand
TATGAAATCCCCTGTCAAACTTGACTTTGACAGGGGTGGTGAGATATGATGAATACAGAGAATCAGGTCAGTATTTTGACAGTTAGGAGGACTGTAAATGAGTATTAAAGTAGCTATAAACGGATTCGGAAGAATAGGCAGAATGACCTTTAGGCGGGTGTTCACAGACCCGGATATAGAAGTGGTGGCCATAAACGACTTGACACAGCCGGACATGCTTGCTCATCTGCTGAAGTACGACAGCGTCCAGGGCAGGTTCGACCATCAGGTTACAAGCGGAGAGGACTTCATAAAGGTGGATGAGACGAAGGTAAAAGTGTTCTCTGAGCCGGATCCGGAAAAGCTTCCGTGGGGAGAGCTGGGAATCCATATCGTCTTAGAATGTACCGGCAGGTTTGCCGGAAAAGATAAGGCGTCTGTCCATCTCAAGGCGGGGGCGGAGAAGGTGCTCATATCCGCTCCGGCGGGAAACAATCTTCCTACCATAGTGTACGGTGTGAACCATGAAACTCTTAAGAAGGAGGATACAGTGGTATCAGCGGCAAGCTGCACCACTAACTGTCTGGCGCCTATGGCAAAAGCCTTAAACGAGTACAGAGAGCTGAGGACAGGGTTTATGACAACTATCCACGCCTACACGGGAGATCAGATGATCCTCGACGGACCGCACAGGAAGAATGACCTGCGCAGGGCCAGGGCAGGCGCCATAAACATCGTACCTAACAGCACGGGAGCAGCTAAAGCCATAGGTCTGGTTATACCGGAGCTTGACGGAAAGCTCATAGGCTCCGCTCAGAGAGTACCGGTACCCAGTGGTTCCATAACGATTCTCGACGCCACCTTGAAGGACGATACGGAGACGGTATCCGTAGAAGGCATAAATGAAGCCATGCGAAAGGCTGCCGACGAGTCCTTCGGGTATACTGAGGAAGAGCTGGTATCCAGCGACATCATAGGCATGAGCTACGGCTCCCTCTTCGATGCTACCCAGACCCTTGCCCAAAGGTGCGGTACTAAGATATACGAGGTGAGAGTAGTCGCCTGGTACGACAATGAGATGAGCTACACCAGCCAGATGATAAGGACTTTGAAGCATATGGGGACTCTCCTCTAGGAGTAGTCTCAATATCAGAACGGCTATGAAAAAAACTGCGTTTATTACAGGCGGCTCCAGAGGTATAGGCGCCGCCTGCGTTCGAAAATTTACAGAGGAGGGGTACGGCACCGCCTTCATATACGGAAAAGACGATCACGGGGCGGAGATGGTGGCCGAAGAGACGGGCGCCATCGCCCTCAAGTGTGACGTTGCTGACGGAGAGGGAATTTCAGAAGCTGCCGGAAGCGCCAGAGTGTTTTTCGGAGTACCGGCCTTCGATGTTCTCGTATGTGCCGCAGGGGTTTCGTCATGGGGACTGATAACGGATTTTTCAGTGGAAGAGATCAGAAGAACCATGGAGATAAACCTTGGAGGGGTGATAAATGCCGTAAAGGCTCTTGCTCCGGCCATGGTGAGCAGGGGGAAGGGCTCCATCGTAGCTGTTTCATCTATGTGGGGAGAGACAGGAGCATCGTGCGAGTCGGTGTATTCCGCGTCAAAGGGCGCTGTAGACGCCTTCGTCAAAAGCTTGGCCAAGGAGCTGGGGCCTTCGGGGATACGGGTAAACTCCGTCTCTCCCGGAGTGATAGATACGGATATGAACAGGGGTTATTCTCCTCAGACCATGAACGCCCTTAAGGAGGAAACCCCTTTGGCGAGGATAGGCAAAGCGTCGGAGGTGGCGGAAGCCGTCTTTTTCATGGCCTCAGACCGAGCCTCCTTCATAACAGGACAGGTTCTCGGCGTCAACGGAGGGTTTTACATATAGTAATAAATGTGATAAAATTAAGAAACCTAGACGTTTACATGTGCATACGGGAGGTAGGATGGATACATTGCAGAGGATATGGGAAAGCATACAGGTACTCTTTAACGATATATCGGAAGGCATATCCGCTGTGGAAGCAATGGAAAACAGCGGAGGCTTATTGTACACCGCTGTGGCGAGGTGGATATTTATTTTTCTCGCCCTTTTTATTTTAGTGAAATCCATCGCCTCTCTCCTTCTGTCCAGAAATCCTTCTGAGGTGTGGGCCTATTTTAACGTAGACGGGATAATAAGTCATCCGGTGACCCACTGGGAAAACGTTTTGGGAAGATCCAAAAGCTGCGACATAGTCATAGACGATGACAGCGTGGCCAGAAATCACGGCATCCTCATAAGGGATGCGGGAGGAAACTGGATCTACAGCGACCTGGGCTCCGGCAATGCCACCCTGATAAACGGAGAACGGACGCGGAGGAGGAAGAGAGTCGCCGTAAAACCGGGAGACGAGATTACCATAGGGAATTCGGTCTGCACCATATTCCCGATAAGCCTGGAGGAAAAGAGAAACAACACCCGACTCAGAAAGAGTGAAACCATCCTCCTTTCCCCCTGGACGTCCCTCATAGCCATAAGCATATTTCAGCTGATGACCGCATGGCAGCTGAAGATAGCTTTAGGAGACAGCTACACCGACGGGATAACCATCGGATTTGCCGGCCTGTGCGCGGTCATGTGGGTCTACGTAATCGTTATGCGCATACTGAGGAGAAAGGGCTTCGAGATGGAAACCATCGCCTTTTTCCTTTCCACCCTGAGCCTTGCCGTGACGGCCAGCACATATCCGGATTCGGCTCTGAAGCAGTTCGTAGCCGCCGTAATCGGGATATGCCTGTTCGTGTTCATGTGTACCGTGCTGAGAAACATAAAGCTGGCCAAGTCATTTAAGCTGTACATGTATGCGGGAGCATCCCTTCTTCTGATTGCGAACCTGATGTTCGGCATCACCAGAAACGGCGCTACCAACTGGATACTGATAGGGAACGTATCCTTCCAGCCTTCTGAAATCGTAAAGCTGGCCTTCATATGGATCGGGGCGGCATCCTTAGACGAGCTTTTCGAGAGGAAGAACACCCTTATATTCACCATATTCGCAGGGCTATGCTTCTGCTGTTTGGCGGTAATGGGTGACTTTGGAACGGCATTGATATTTTTCGTTACATTTCTCGTCATATCCTTCCTGAGAAGCGGAGATTTCACCAAGCTGATCGTCATCGCAGGAGTGGCCTTTGTGGGAGGACTGCTGGTGCTGAAGTTTAAAGGATACGTAGCGGAAAGGTTCGCCGCATGGGGCCACGTTTGGGAGTACGCGGAAACCACCGGTTATCAGCAGACCAGAACCATGTCGGCCGCCGCCAGCGGCGGTCTGGTAGGAGTAGGAGCCGGAGAGGGATGGCTGAAGACCATTCCGGCGGCGTCCACCGATCTGGTGTTCGGATTTCTGACGGAGGAATGGGGGCTTATCATCGCCCTTATGGCCGTGGTATCCATAATCACCCTTTCCCTCTTTGCCATAAAATCCATATGGGCCGGACGGTCCACCTTTTATACCATCGCGGCATGCTCGGCCATGTCCATGTTTCTGTTCCAGACGATCCTTAACGTTTTCGGCTCAGTGGATCTTTTCCCTCTGACCGGTGTGACGTTTCCTTTCGTGTCCAACGGCGGCACCAGCATGATCTCCTCATGGGGTATGCTGGCATTCCTTAAAGCGGCGGACACGAGGCAAAACGCCAGCATAGCGGTGAGCTTAAAGGATAATACGAAGGGGGGAAAAGCTAAATGAGGAAACTGGAAAAAAGGTCTATAATCTGTCTTGCCCTTGCAGCCGTCCTGGTCATAGGCATGGGCGTGTTCACCTACAGGTTTGTAAGATACGGCAACGAGTGGGCCACCTTCTACGCCAATCAAAGCGTATATCAGGACGGGCGCCTTGCCATAGGCAGCATATACGACGTCAACGGAGTGCTCCTTGCGGAAAACAGCAACGGAACCGTAATATACTCAGACGACGAAGGCATAAGGAGGGGAACCCTCCACGCCGTGGGAGACATGGACGGCAATATATCCACGTCCGCTCTCAGCGCGTTTAAGGATGATATAGTGGGGTACAGCCTCCTTACGGGAACCTACAGCATTACCGGCAGAGGAAACGACATAACGCTGACTATAGACGCCGAGGTTTCCAAAGCCGCTTACGAGGCGCTGGATGGCAGGAGCGGCTGCATAGGAATATATAACTACGAAACCGGAGACATACTGTGCATGGTAAGCTCACCGGGCTTTGATCCGGCAGATCCTCCGGAGATATCCACCGACGACACCTCCGGCCTTTATATAAACAGATTCCTTTCTGCCACCTACACGCCGGGATCTATTTTCAAGCTGGTCACCTCGGCGGCGGCCATAGAGAACCTCTCCGATCTGGATACATGGACGTATAACTGCACCGGCGTAACGGAGATAAACGGAGAGAGGATAAGATGCGCCAACAGCACCGCCCACGGAGTGCAGGACTTTGAGGACGCCTTGGCTAATTCCTGCAACTGCGCTTTTGCCAATCTTACCCAGATGGTGGGAGCCTCTACTATGGCGGAATATGCGGAAAAGTGCGGACTTACGAATTCCTACGATATAGACGGCATATTCAACGTGAAGGGCTCCTTCGAATTCCCTGAGACGCCTTATAGTCTGGCTTGGGCCGGCATAGGCCAGTACAACGACCAGGTGAACCCGTGCTCCATGATGGTTTTCATGGGAGCGATAGCTCAGGGAGGGAAGGCCGCCGTGCCCAACATCCTCTACTCGGCCTTTTCCTCTGCCGATACCACGGAGCAGATGATAGAGGAGAGCACGGCCATGCAGCTCAGGAGCATGATGAAGAACAACGTGGTCAGCACCTACGGTGAAGACAACTTCCCGGGACTGGATATATACGCAAAGTCCGGAACTGCCGAGGTGGACGGGGAAAATCCTACGGCTTGGTTCGCAGGATTCATAGAAAACGAGGATGCGCCTTACGCCTTTATAGTCTGCATAGAGGACAGCGGGTACGGAACCGATGTCGCTGCTCCGGCGGCTAACTACGTGCTCCAGCAGGTTATCGCGTCAATTGAATGATGAGGTCAGGTGCCTTTAGAAGCTGCGGGGATGAGATTCCCCGCTTTTTTTAAGAAAATCTTAATAAATATGAGCGCTATTTCGTAAGATTTTCCTGTCAGAATGTAATCGTCGCGAGGAGGAAGAACGTAAATGAATATTATGGTGTGTGATGACGACAAGGAAATAGGACGGGCCGTAGGGATATACCTTAAGAACGAGGGCTACACGGTCTTCGAGGCGTCGGATGGCTTTAAGGCGCTGGAGATATGCGAAAGAGAAGACATACATCTCATAATCATGGACGTGATGATGCCGGAAATGGACGGCATACAGGCGACTATGAGGATAAGAGAGGAAAAGAACATCCCTATCATAATGCTCAGCGCGAAATCTGAGGACTACGACAAGATCACGGGGCTGAATATGGGGGCCGACGATTACATGACAAAGCCCTTTAATCCCATGGAGCTTATAGCCAGGGTGAAATCTCAGCTTAGAAGGTATACCCGCCTTGGGAGCATGGAGGAAAGCTCCGCCAGCGTGTATTCTACAGGGGGTCTTAAGGTAGACGACGATAAGAAGATGGTCACCGTCGACGGTGAAGAGGTTGCCATGACCCCTACGGAATACGGCATACTGCGGATGCTGATAAAGGAGCCGGGGAGAGTGTTCTCAATAGACCAGATATATGAAAACGTCTGGAACGAGCCTTCCTACGACTCCGGCAACACAGTCGCCGTCCATATCCGAAGGATAAGGGAAAAAATCGAAATCAATCCTAAGAAACCGGTGTATTTAAAGGTGGTGTGGGGAGTTGGATACAAAATCGAAAAGATCGGGAATAAGGCGGGCGCTTAACATAATCTCGTCAGTGGGAGCTGTTTTATCCGCTTTGGTATTCGTCTACGCAACGTCGGCCATGATTCTGTTCAGATATTTGGAATACATGACCGGATATGATGAAAAGGCGGCGAGATATGAATCCATGTGCTGGGTGGTACTGGTCGCGTTGGCAGCGGCGGGGCTCGCATTCACCGTGCTGATGACGGTGACCAGCGGCTGTAAGGACGAAGACGGCGTGATCCGGATGAACAGGTTCGATCGCCTTCCGACAGATATTCATGTGCTTGGCTTAGGGGGACTGCTGTTTGCAGTCGCGTTGACTGATGTGCTTGCCATATCGGTGGTAAATACCTCGCCTCCCATAAGAGATCTCATGTACGAGATTTTCGGGCTGTCAAATGCCATGATTGGGCTCTATTACCTTGACTTTTTCGAGCCGGTATGGTTCAAGAACCTGAGCGTTACACTTCTCATCGCGTTGATACTGGTGTTATGCGTCATCTTCTACCGAAGTCTGGTGATAAAGCTGAAGACAGGCACATTCCTGCGCCATACCATAATCGGAAGGATAGCAGTCTACCTGTACGAAGAGGGAAAGGCGAGCCGGAAGGTGTTCTGGAAGGCCATGGCTCTTTCCGTGGGAGCCTGCATTCTCTCAGCGACTGGGATAGGTATAGTACCGGTTCTGGCGGTGATCTTCATATTCGTGCCCAAATGGGTTAACAAATACATTGCCGTAAGGGAAGGCATAGAAGAGATAGGGGGAGGAAATACGGGATACAAGATAGAGGTCACGGATAACGGGGAGCTGGATCGGCTGGCCGAACAGGTAAATCGGATATCCGACTCCGTTTCCATAGCCATCAGGGAGGAGCTTAAGAGCAGGCAGATGAGGATAGACCTCATTTCCAACGTTTCCCACGACCTCAGAACGCCTCTGACGTCAATGGTGACCTATGTGGACCTTCTGAAAAAGGAGGGTCTCAACAGCGAGAACGCTGAAGAATATCTCAGGGTAATAGACGAAAAGACCGGTAGGCTGCAAAAGCTGACGGAAGACCTGTTCGATGCGGCAAAGGCCTCCAGCGGAGCCATACCGGTGAACATGGAAAAGATAGACATGATATACATGGTGAACCAGGCATTGGCGGAGATGGAGGAAAAGCTGGATGCCGCCGGGCTTCAGGTGATATTTGACCACAAGCCGGAGGATGGAGAGGTATACGCCGACGGGCAGCTTTTGTGGAGGGTCATAGAGAACCTCTTGACCAACGCGGCGAAGTATGCTCTTTCGGGAACCCGGGTCTACATAGATATTTCCCGTGAAGGAGACGAAGTGGGTCTGGAGATAAAGAATATATCCAAGGAGCCTCTCAATATCAGCGAAGACCGGCTTATGGAGAGGTTCACCCGAGGGGACGAGTCGAGAAACACTGAAGGCAGCGGGCTGGGTCTGGCTATAGCCAAAGACCTTACCCGGCTCATGGGCGGAAAATTTCGGGTGTGCATAGATGGGGACCTGTTTAAGGCGGTCGTCGTCCTGAGTAAGACAGAAGGTAAGACAGAAGGCTAAAAAAATCTATGAAAAATCATCCTGCTTATGTATAATTATATGAGCAGGATTTTTTGATTTTTACATGGGAGAGGACTATGAAGGAAAATTATATAGAAGAGCTTAAGACCGGAATGGAGATTACCGATTTTTTTATGGTAAAGTCGGTGTCCGTCAGGCTGGGCTCCAATAAGAAGCAGTACCTGGATCTGACCCTTGCGGATAAAACGGGGGAGATCTCCGCTAAGAAATGGGATATAAACGAGCAGGAGATACAGTCCCTGTCGGAGATAAAGGAGGGAGACCTGATAAAGGTCAAGGCTCAGGTTACCCAGTGGCAGGGCGTCAACCAGCTTAGGATAAACCGAATCAGGAAATCGGCGGTTTCCGACGGCCTCATGATGGAGGACTACATAAAAGCGGCTCCGGAGAGACCGGAGAACATGTATAAATACATATTATCAGTGGCTGAGGACATGGCAGACGAGGACCTGAAGAGGCTCTGCGTCAAGGTGCTTACGGATAACAGGGAAAAGCTGATGTACTATCCGGCGGCGTCAAAAAATCACCACGCCGAGTACGCCGGCCTTTTATACCACATTAAGAGAATGCTCATGACAGGACTTAAGATATGTGAGGTCTACACCATCCTGGACAGAGACCTGGTAGCCGCCGGAGTGATTCTCCACGATATGGAAAAGCTGAGAGAGATAGATTCCAACGAGCACGGAATGGCGTCAGGATACTCCGTTGAAGGCCAGCTTCTCGGACACATTGTTCAGGGAGTCAGAGAGCTGGATAGAATAGGGCGGGAGATGGATATGCCCAGAGAAAAGACCATAATGCTGGAGCACATGATTCTGTCCCACCACTACGAGCCTGAGTTCGGAAGTCCGAAGCGGCCTATGTTCCCCGAGGCGGAAATACTTCACTATCTCGACATCGTAGACGCCAGGATGTTCGATATGGAAGAGGCTTTGAGAGGGGTCGAGCCGGGAGCTTTCTCGGAAAATGTGCGAACTTTGGATGGCAGGAGGATATATAAGACTTTGTATCAGGCGGAAAAAGAGTAGATGAGCGAGATAAAGGGCGTTTTATCGGAGATAATTTTTCATAATCAGGAGAACGGATACACTGTAGGAGTGCTGGAGACCGATGAAGAGTATTTCACCTGTGTCGGCTCCATTTTAGAACCCCGAAAGGGAGCCGCCTACAGGCTGATCGGCGGCTTTAAGGTTCATCCGGAGTACGGAGAGCAGTTCGCCTTCACCTCCTGGGAGGAAGTGATGCCTGAGGGCGCAGAAGAGATACGGGCCTTTCTGGCATCGGGAGTCGTAAAAGGCATCGGGCCTAAGACTGCGGCCTCCATAGTCGAAAGGTTCGGCGAGGACTCACTCCGGATCATAGGTCAGGAGCCGGAGAGGCTGACTGAGATATCCGGCATAGGCGAGAAAAAGGCGAAGGTGATATGGGAAAGCTATATGGCTCGCCGTGAGTTCGCAGACGTATCCATGAAATTTCAGCGATACGGCATATCCTCGGAACAGGCATATAAGCTTTACCGTGCCTACGGCGCAGACGCCGTGGCTATAATAGAGGAAAATCCGTACAGGCTGGTGGATGAAGTGTACGGCTTCGGCTTCAAAAGGGCTGACGCCATTGCGGATAAGCTGGGCATCGAAAAGGAAAGCCCCTTCAGGATATCCAGCGGCATAACCTACGCCCTTTGGTTCTACGCCGGAGAGGGGAGCGTATACGTGCCTTTGACGGAGCTGTGCGAGAAGGTGTCAGAGCTATTGGATATTTCCGCTGAAAAGGTCAGGGATGTCACCGTCTCTATGGCATTTGAGGGCAAGCTGCAACCCGATTCGTTAAGGGACGAGACCGTAATATACCTTTTCCCCATGTACGAGGCGGAGCAGAGCGTGTGCCGCAATCTTCACCTGATAAAGACCGCCCGGATTAAAGCCCTAGAGGCGGATCCCGACAGCATGATATCCATGACGGAGCGGGAAAAGGGGATCAGCCTTTCGGAAAGACAGAAGGAAGCTGTAAAGAACACCATAACAGGCGGCTGTTCAGTTATAACGGGGGGACCCGGCACGGGGAAGACCACCATAATAAATACCATAATAGAAATATTCGAAAGGAGCGGATTGAAGACCGCCATAACCGCGCCCACAGGGAGAGCGGCCAAGAGGATCACCGAGACCAGCGGCCGTTACGCGTCCACGGTGCATCGGCTGTTAGAGTATTACTACAACGAAGGAACCGAAGAGATGTCCTTCGGGAGAAACGGCGAAAATCCGTTGGAGTACGACGCAGTCATCGTGGACGAGGCGTCTATGATAGATATACAGCTGATGAAGGCCCTGACGGATGCCATAAAGCCGGGAACCAGGCTCATATTAGTAGGAGACGCCGATCAGTTGCCCTCCGTAGGGGCGGGCAACGTCCTGGGCGACATAATAGACAGCGGATACGCCGGCACCTCTCGGCTAACGGAGATATTCCGTCAGGCTGAGGAAAGCCTTATCGTAGTTAACGCTCACCGGATAAACCGTGGGGAATATCCCACCTTCAACGAAAAGGGCAAGGACTTTTTCTTCATGGAAAGGCGACGGGAGCAGGAGGTATCCGACCTCATAAGGGATCTGGCCACCAGAAGGCTCCCCGTATACTACGAAGATCTGGATCCGGTGAAGGATATCCAGGTGCTGACCCCGATGAAGAAGGGCGCTCTGGGAAGCCGAGCCTTGAACAGGATGCTCCAGGATGCGCTGAACCCCCCCAATGAAGACCTGCCGGAAAAGAAGTACGGAGAGAAGCTCTTCCGTCAAGGGGACAAGGTCATGCAGATACGCAACAACTATCAGATCGGGTGGAAGAAGCGCAGAGATTTTTCCGAGGGTCAGGGCATATTCAACGGAGATGTGGGATTTATCCTGAGCATAGACAATGAAAACGGCATACTTTCGGTAGTCTTCGACGACGACAGGGTGGCTGAATACGATTTTTCCATGCTGGACGAGCTGGAGCTGGCCTACGCCATAACGGTTCACAAGAGCCAGGGAAGCGAGTTTCCCGTAGTTATCATGCCGGTGATGTGGTTTCCGCCTGTGCTGGGAACAAGGAACCTTCTCTACACGGCGGTGACCAGAGGTAAGAGAGCTGTAGTGCTGGGGGGAAGCATGAACATGCTGCGAGCCATGGTGGATAACGACAGGATAAGCCTGAGGTATTCCGGACTGGGCTTTCGGCTGGAGGATATGCTCATGAGAGAAGAAAGGGACGAGGGATGAAAATTCTCGAAAGGGCGGCGGAGCTATTATTTCCGTCAAGGCTTTACTGCGGGTGCTGCGGCAATATCATCGACGAAACTCGGGTTTACGGACTTTGCGACCACTGTCTGGATCATTTCCGATGGAACAGAGACGGTCTTTCAGTCATAGACGGAATGCCTGCCGGAGCGTGCCTGGATTACGGCATATACGAACGGACGTTGATTTTCGGCCTGAAGTATAACGGGAAGACATATCTGGCCAGAGACATAGCCCTGATCATGGCGGACAAGGTGAAGGCCTTGGGTATTGAAGCTGATCTGGTTGTTCCGGTACCCCTCTACGAGGAGAAGGAAAGGAAGCGGGGATTCAATCAGGCGGCGTTAATAGGAAAATACCTGGCGCATCTCATAGAAGCAGAGTGCGCAGCCGATATGCTCATAAGGATTAAGGACACGGCTCCCATGAGAAGTCTGGGACCGGTGGAGAGAAGGTGGAACGTGGAAGGAAGCATGGTATTAAGGGAGAAATACAGGGGCGCAGATCCCCGCAGCAGGATACTCCTCATAGATGACTTCTATACCACGGGGAGCACCGCCCTCGAGTGCAGGAGAGCCTTGAGAGAGGGCGGTCTGCATGATGTGACCTTTCTCGCCTTCGCGGCCGGAAGGAGCCGTGACACCGGAGACGCGCCGGAAGCCATGAAAAGAGAATAGACGAAAGAGAGAAGGCGGTATGACAGATGTCTGTGTCTGTGGTTGAAAATCCATGCCAGCTACGGGCGAAGGGATCCACGTAAGCTGATCCGCGAGGCGGCAGTGATCATGGCGTAGCTTAGATGTAAGTCCTCGGGAAAATTCCGGCAAAGGCAAGTGTGGGGGCAAAGACCAGGTCAGGCAGACATCTGTCATGCCGTCTCAGCATATATAAAACAAAGGGCGAAAGAGCGCCTTGGGAAAAGAGGGTGAAAGAGCGGGATTGGTATACGGGGC
>CAYTYN010000002.1:11770-27101 GCA_964442135.1 uncultured Oscillospiraceae bacterium | reverse complement strand
GTATACGGGGCGGCGGTAAAAAAAAGGTGCAAAACCCAGACCACTGTGATAAAATGGGGTGTAGATGTATTTAACGAGGAGGCAAATCATGCTGCAGTTTGAAACCGGTCAGGATAGTACAGCAGTAATAAAGGTTGTCGGCGTTGGCGGCGGCGGCTGTAACGCTGTTAACAGAATGATAGAAGCCGGGTTGAGCGCTGTTCGGTTCATCGCCGTGAACACAGATAAACAGGCGCTGGTGAGGAGCAATGCGGAAACTAAAATCCAGATAGGAGAGAAGCTTACCAGAGGTCTGGGAGCCGGAGGAAATCCGGAGATAGGACAGCGTTCCGCCGAGGAGACCATTGACGAGATAAGGAGCATACTGGAGGGGGCAGATATGGTGTTCATAACCGCCGGAATGGGAGGCGGCACAGGAACGGGAGCTGCGCCTATTATTGCAAAGGTGTCTCAGGATCTGGGAATACTCACCGTCGGAGTGGTTACTAAGCCCTTCTTCTTCGAGGGAAGAAAGAGAATGACCCAGGCCGAGCTGGGCATAAAGTTCCTTAAAAAGTACGTTGACTCCCTGGTGATAGTACCTAACGACAAGCTCCTTGAGAATTCAGATAAGAACACTACCGTGCTCCAGGCCTTCACCATGGCTGACGATGTGCTCAGGCAGGGTGTTCAGGGTATATCGGATTTGATCTGCGATTCCGCTTTAGTTAACGTGGACTTTGCCGATGTTAAGTCTGTAATGACTAACAGAGGGGTAGCCCACATGGGAGTAGGCAGAGCCTCCGGAGAGGACAGAGCCCGTAAGGCCGTAGCGTCGGCTATTGACAGTCCGCTGCTGGAGACCAACATCGACGGAGCCAAGGCCATTCTCCTCTATGTATCCGGCGGATACGACATGGGTATGCTTGAGGTCAACGAAATCGCCAGCTTAGTAGAGGAAAAGGCCGATAAGGACTGCATACTCATATTCGGAGCCGCCGTTAACGAGGAAATGACAGACGAGATAGCTATTACGGTCATAGCTACCGGTTTCGGAGGCGGACTCGATGACGGAATGGAGAATCTGAGCTTGAAGCCCCCTGCGAAGAAGAAGTCGGAAGAAAAAATCGTGACCGAGGATGGTCTCACGGGAAGAGCTGTAAGCCTTACCGACATATTTGGAGAAGCCGGAGATGAAGACGAGGAGGATTCCCGCTTCGGGATACCTCAGTTCCTGAATAAATAACTTTTATGCTTTTGGAAAGCCGGTAAATTGCTGCCGGCTTTTTAACGATTATAGCCACAGGCGGACATCTATGGATAACGTCATCAGATCACAGGATAACACAAGGTTCAGGCGCTGGCGCAAGCTTCTGAGTAAGAGGTACAGGGATAAGGAAGGCTGCTGTCTCGTCGAGGGAGATAATCTCATAGAGGAGGCGGCAAGAAACGGCGTGGAAATACTCGCTTTGCTCCTGGAGGAAGGAGTCTCTGTCAGAGAGAGGACCGAGCGAGTCATGGAAAAGGGAGCTGCCGTGACAGTCCTGTCACCCAAGCTTTTCGCAGTCCTTTCCCGGACGGAGGCCAGCCAAGGGGCCATAGCTGAGATCAGGATACCGTCCTTCACCGTAGAGGACGTGAAAAGAGGCAGGAGCGGCGCCGGAAACGTGCTGGTTCTGGACAGGGTGCAGGATCCGGGGAACGTAGGAACCATGATCAGGACTGCCGACGGAGCAGGCTTTGACGGAGTTCTGTGCCTTAAGGGCACGGCGGAGGTTTGGTCCCCTAAGGTCATGAGATCGGCTGCAGGCTCTGTTTTCAGAGTGCCTACGGTTCAGGTGGAAAGTCCCGAGGAGCTTAAGAGGATTCTCGAAGCCATGGGAAAGCGCCTTGCGGTAACGGCTTTTGATCGGGCAGTAGACCTGTGGGAGGCTCCCATAGGAAGGGACACGGCCATAGTGATAGGAAACGAGGCGTCCGGCGTAAGGGATGAGATTGCGTCGGACTGCGACATCAGAATAAGGATCCCCATGTTCGGGGAGATAGAATCCCTTAACGCAGCTGCGGCGGCGGGGATAGTAATGTATGAATCAGTGAGAAAGAATAGAGGAGAGGACAGGTAAAATGCGGGAAAAACTCAACGAAATGCTGGAAGAAGCGAAGAGGCTCGTCGACGAAGCCGGATCGATTTCCGAGATCGAGGAAGCGAGGGTGAAATATCTTGGGAAAAAGGGTCTGGTTACAGACGTCCTGAAGTCCATGGGAAAGCTGCCGCCGGAGGAAAAGAAGGAGCTGGGAAAGAGCGCGAATATGGTAAAGGGCCGAATCGAAAGGCTCATAGCTGAAAAGACCGCTCAGATAAGGGAAAAGGAAAAGGAAGCTCGCCTGGCTGCGGAGAAGATCGACGTTACGGAGCCGGGAAGGCCCGTTAAATTCGGGGTGAAGCATCCTATAACCCAGGTAATCGACGAGGTGGTGGACATCTTTAAATCCATGGGATACTCAGTATACGAAGGTCCGGATGTGGACACCGTGTTCAATACTTTCGACGGACTGAACTCGCCTCCTACCCATCCGGCCCGGGACATGACAGACACCTTCTACGTTACTAAGGATAACGTGCTCAGGCCTCACACCTCTTCCGCTGAGATCAGAGCCGAGCTGGAGCTGCCTACTCCGTATAAGATCGTCATACCGGGAAGAACCTACAGGTGCGATACGCCTGACGCCACCCATTCCCACACCTTTCATCAGATCGAGATGATGGTAATAGGAGAGAACGTGACTATGGCCGATTTGAAGGGTTCGCTGGATTACATGGCGAAACAGCTGTTCGGACCTGAGACCAGAACCAAGTTCAGACCTCATCACTTCCCGTTCACCGAACCCAGCGCCGAGATGGACGTATCCTGCTTCAAATGCGGAGGCAAGGGCTGCAACGTGTGCAAAGACAGCGGCTGGATCGAGATACTGGGATGCGGAATGACCCATCCTCACGTTCACAAGGCCGGAGGCATTGACACCGAGAAGTATACAGGCTTTGCCGTAGGAATGGGCGTAGAGAGAATAGCCATGCTGAAGTACGGCATCGACGACATAAGACTCCTCTACGAGAATGACATGAGATTTATCGAACAGTTTAAATAGAGATTTTAAGGAGTAGAACCGAAATGTTAGTTTCATACAACTGGTTAAAAGATTATGTCCGCATAGACGCTCCGGTGGAGGAATTCTGCGACAGGATGATCATGTCCGGCTCCAACCTGGAGACATGCACCGCCATGGGAGAGGGAATAGAAAACGTAAAGATCGGCAGAATCGAGAAAATAGAGAGCCATCCTGACGCGGATAAGCTGGTGGTTTGTCGGGTAAACGTGGGAAAGGAAGGAACCCTTCAGATCGTCACCGGAGCCTCCAACATATATGAAGGCGCTTTCGTGCCTGTGGCCATCGACGGAGCCGTAGTTCCCGGCCCTCTCCACGGTCATCCGAAAACAGAGGGCGGCGTCAAAATAACTAAAGGAGAGCTGAGAGGGGTCCTTTCGGAGGGAATGATGTGCGGACCTCAGGAGCTGGGACTTCCGGACAAGGTTGCTCCCATAAATTCAAAGGACGGCATATGGCTGCTGGAGGGCGACTGGACAGACAGCTTGGGAAAAGACGTGGATAAGGCTCTGGGTCTTCACGATTACATCGTGGATTTCGAGATAACCCCTAACAGGCCTGACTGTCTTTCCATGCTGGGAATGGCCAGAGAAGCGGCGGCGACCTTCGGGACGGCTATGATATATCCGGATACGACCTGCGAAAAGACTATCTCTGAAAAGGCTTCTGACCACATCAGTGTAGAAGTCAGATCGGATTTGTGCAGACGTTATACGGCGAGAGTTATAAAGAACGTGAAGATAGAACAGTCCCCTTGGTGGCTCCAAAAGAGACTGATTGCTGCCGGCATGAGACCGATAAACAACATAGTAGATATAACCAACTTTGTCATGCTGGAGTACGGACAGCCCCTCCACGCCTTTGATATAAGGAGACTGGCAGGAGGTAAAATCATCGTAGACGTGGCAGAGGACGGCGACAGGTTCACCACCCTTGACGGAAATGAGAGAGAGCTTACATCGGACATGCTCATGATAAACGATGCGGAAAAGCCGGTAGCCATCGCAGGGGTAATGGGCGGACTTAACTCCGAGATAGAGCCGGACACCACCACAGTGGTAATAGAGTCCGCGACCTTTGTGGCGGACAGCGTGAGAAAGACCGCTAAAAAGCTGGGAATGAGGACGGAGGCTTCCGGAAGATACGAGAAGGGCATAGATCCTAATCTCTGTGAGGAGGCAGCCGATCGGGTCTGCAAGCTGGTGGAGATACTGGACTGCGGACAGGTTCTCACAGGAGCTGTAGATGTGTATAAGAAACCGGAGACCGCTCCTACGGTTACGGCACGGGTCAGCAGGATTAACAGAGTTCTGGGCATAGACCTGAGCAGGGACGAGATGGTTAAGATCCTGGAAGGACTGGAGATCAAGGTGGAAGGAGAAGGGGACCGGCTCATAGCCACTCCTCTTTCCGTGAGGCAGGACCTCATAGAAGAGGTAGACTATGTAGAAGAGATAGCCAGAATGTACGGCTACGATAATCTGCCTATGACCTTCCCCGATGTGCAGACGAAAGCCCAATTCTCTAAGAGCTGGCTTCTTCGCGACGCTGTGAGAAATATACTCTGCGCCATGGGCGCCGATGAGATTCAGACCTTCTCATTTATGAACCATAAGACCTTAGATGCGGCAGGTATCGCCAAGGATTCATGGGAGAGAGCCATGGTAGAGCTTATCAATCCCATGGGAGAGGATACCGCCTCCATGAGGAGCATTCTGACGCCGGGAATGTTGGAGGTTCTGGGACGGAATTACTCCAGAAACGTGGAAGCCGTCAGAGCTTATGAGATCGGCACGGTTTTCATGAAGAACATGGCAGATGAGAACCGGCTTCCTGATGAGTCTTTAAATCTTTCCATCGGATTATACGGCGAAGGTGAGGACTTCTTCACCCTTAAGGGAATGATCGCGGCTCTTCTCGACAAAATCGGAATAGAGGGGGCTGTATACACCCCTGAAAGTGAATACGGGGTATATCATCCGGGCAGGTGCGCCAGGATATCCGTAAGGAAGGAATCGGGCGAAGAGATAGAGCTGGGCATCATGGGTGAGGTGCATCCGGATGTGGCTGAGAACTTTGCCATAGGAGGGGGAGTTTACTGTGCAGAGCTGTTCTTCAACGTTCTGGTAGAGCTTTCCGGAAGAGAAATTCAGTACCGCCAGCCGCCTAAATATCCTTCCATAGTCAGAGATATCGCTTTGATCGTAGACGAAGACGTCACCGTAGGCAGGATGGAAGAGGTTATACGGGAGGCGGCCGACGAGCTGTTGAGAGAGGTAAAGCTCTTTGACATATATAGAGGCGCTCAGGTAGGCGAAGGAAAGAAGAGCGCTGCCTTCAGCCTGACCTACAGACACGATGAAAGAACTCTTACCGATGAAGAGGCCGACGCAGCGCACGCGGCCATCGCTGAGGCCCTGAGGGAAAAAGTCGGAGCTAAGATAAGGGATAACTAAGACTTTCAGCACAGGAGAAGGGTATGAATAAAGTAACGGTAAAGATCTACAGTCAGGAATACATAATTTCCGGAGAGCGGAGCGAGGATGAAATAAGAGCCATCGCCGCCCACGTGGACAGGGAGATGAAGTCTGCGGGACGGCTCTTAAACGACATCTCTTCCGGCAGTCTTGCCGTGCTTGCGGCGGTGAACATCGCCGAGGAGTGCTACAACCTCAGAAAAGAGACAGAGGTGCTGAAGGAAGAAAAGGAAAAGCTGTCAGATACGGTGAAGCATTATGCCGGCATGTGGGAGGAGGCTAAGAAGATTTCCAAGCAAAACCGTGACAGCATGAACGACATGAGGTTGAAGAGAAAGGAATACGAAGAACAGGTAAAGGAACTGAAAAACCGGTGCGATGAATACGAGAGCACCTACTTCGACCTTCAAATGGAAAATAT
This sequence comes from uncultured Oscillospiraceae bacterium, assembly GCA_964442135.1. Classification (GTDB taxonomy): domain Bacteria; phylum Bacillota; class Clostridia; order Peptostreptococcales; family Anaerovoracaceae; genus Avanaerovorax. The sequence goes on along the minus strand of CAYTYN010000002.1, from coordinate 21,059 downwards.
CCAGCTGAAGGGCGAACTGGAAAAGTATAAGCGAAGGGTGGAGTAGCTTTGGAGCTGTCTCTGCCATAGTCCGGTTTTCAAAAGAAGAAGTGAGGATTATGAACGAAAAAGCCTTGAGGGTTTTAGAATACGACAAAATACTTGAGCTTTTGAAGGCAGAAGCCGGTTCGGATATGACTCGGGAAGTAATAGCCGAGCTGACTCCCTATGACCATATCCGCACTATCAGAGAAGAATTAAGGTCAACTACAGAGGCGGTTGACCTTATTGTGCGTAAAGGCTCCCTGCCCACGGGAGGGCTTCACGACACGGCCGGAGAGGTTCAGTATGCGAAAAAAGGGGGAATACTGAGCCTGAAGCAGCTGCTCACAGTGGCCTACGACATAAGCATAGCCTCCAGAGTGACCGCCTTCATGAAGGGGAGCGAGGTACCGCAGGTTCCCATCATATCCGCCATGACCGACGTAATAGTGACCATGCCGGAGCTGGCGGCGGAAATAGACCGGTGCGTCCTCAATGAGGACGAGCTGAAAGACAATGCCTCACCGGAGCTGTTCCGTATAAGGAGAGCCATAGCCAGGCAGAACGAGTCCATAAGGGCAAAGCTGGACAGGATGGTAAACGATCCGTCTAACAGAACCTATCTTCAAGACGCCATTGTAACCGTAAGGGACGGCAGGTTCGTCATTCCGGTAAAGCAGGAGCACAGGTCCCATTTTCCGGGAATCGTCCACGACCAGTCAAAGGCGGGAGCCACTCTCTTCATAGAGCCTCAGGCCGTAGTGGATATGAACAACGGACTGAGAGAGCTGGAGCTGGCCGAGGAAGCGGAGATATCCAGGATTCTGGCCGACCTGTCGGCAAGAGTAGCCGAGCACAGCGATCACATAAGAAATAATCAGGAGCTCCTTCTAAAGCTGGACGTGATAATGGCGAAGGGAAAGCTGTCCAGGAAGATGGAAGGAGTAGAGCCTGCCATAAGCGAAGATATGTCTCTGGTCATAAGAAAGGGAAGACATCCCCTCATAGACCCGAAGAAGGTAGTCCCTACGGACATACGCATAGGAAAGGATTTCCGAACGCTGGTGGTGACCGGCCCTAACACAGGGGGAAAGACGGTAAGCCTTAAGACTACCGGCCTTCTGTCCCTCATGGCCATGAGCGGGCTTCACATACCTGCCGCCGAGGGAAGCTCCATACCGGTATACGGCCGGATATACGCGGATATAGGCGATGAACAGAGCATAGAGCAGAGCCTGTCCACCTTTTCATCCCACATGAGGAATATCATAGACATAGTGGACGGGGCAGGAGATGATACTCTGGTGCTGGTAGACGAGCTGGGAGCGGGCACCGATCCCACGGAGGGAGCGGCCTTGGCCATAGCCATACTGACCAGACTGTACAAGAGCGGAGCTTGCACCATAGCTACTACCCATTACAACGAGCTGAAGAAATACGCCCTCTCCACAAAGGGAGTTGAGAACGCGTCCATGGAATTCGACGTTCAGACTCTTAGCCCTACGTACAAGCTTTTGATAGGAGTTGCCGGAAGGTCCAACGCCTTCGAGATTTCGAAAAAGCTGGGTCTTTCCGACGACATAATTCGGGAGGCGAACAGGCTCATAGACAGAGGGGATTTGGAATTCGAGGACGTTCTTTCGGCTATTGAAGAAGACAGAAAGCAGGCTGAAAGGGACAGAGACGAAGCCGCAGCCATAATAGAAGCCGCAAGGCGGGAGAAAGAGGAGCTGGACGCCAAAGCCGCCGGCCTTAAGGAAAGGCAGGACAGGATAATGGAAAAGGCGAGGGCGGAGGCCAGAGAGCTAATAAGAGAAGCTAAGGAAACCGCCTCTGAAGTGACCAAGGCATTGAGGGATTTGGAAAATATACCGGATGAGTACGAGAGGCGCAGGAGGCTCTCCGAGAATCGGGCGAGGCTGAAGGAAAAGGAGGATAAGTACGCCTCCGGCATAGTCCGTCAGATAAATGCCGAGCCGGTCTCCGCGGATAAGCTGAAGGTGGGCGACAGGGTGAAGGTTCTCACCTTGGATCAAAACGGGGAAGTGCTGACCCTGCCCGACGGAAAGGGAGATATCACTGTGGCCATAGGAGCGATGAAGATATCTGTCAGCCTTGATAATATAGCATTGATAAACGATGGCGCCCGCAGGAAAAAGGAGAGTAAGAGAGCCGGATACGGCAGTCTGTATAAGTCTAAGTCCATGACCGTATCCACCTCCGTCAACGTTCAGGGAAAGAATTTGGAGGACGCCCTTCTCGACGTGGAAAAGTACATCGACGACGCCTACATGGCGGGACTGGAAAACGTGACCATAATCCACGGGCGGGGAGAAGGCATACTTAAGAACGGCATAAGAGACATGCTCCGCCATAACAAGTCGGTGAAATCCTTCAAGGCGGGAACCTACAATGAAGGGGGAGAAGGAGTTACCATCGTTACCATGAGGAGGAATTGAAATGTATCTGGTGAGCAGCTGCCTTCTTGGGGTAAACTGTAAGTACAACGGAGGCAATAACAGAGATGAGCGGGTCATAAGGTTCGCCAAAAACCACAGGTGTACGGGAGTCTGTCCGGAGACGGAATCCGGCCTGCCCTGTCCCAGACCTCCCGCAGAGCTTCAGATGACGGAGGAGGGCGGAGAAATCGTCGACAGAGAGGGAAGAAACGTTACGGCGGATTTTGTCCGAGGAGCGGAGATCGCCCTAAAGAAAGCCCTGAAGGCCGCGGAGGAGGCCGGAGAGAAAATAGAGGGCGCCATCCTGAAGGCTAACAGTCCGTCATGCGGAAGCGGTAGGATATACGACGGAACCTTTACGGGAACCCTGACGGAAGGCGACGGATGCTTTACGAAGATGCTTAAGGAAATGGGCATAGATGTCATATCGGAAAAGGAGTTATAGGAAAATGATAAACTTTAAGGAAAAGATAGCTGAGCTGATAGCCGGACAGGCAGAGGCGCTTTCGGCGGAGGAAATAGCAGACATTATCGAGATTCCCCAGGATGCTAAGATGGGAGACTACGCATTCCCCTGCTTCCGTCTCGCAAAGACCTTAAGGAAGGCGCCCCCCTTAATAGCTAAAGACATTGCCTCCGCCATAGGCGAGATGGATATATTCGAAAAGGTAGAGCCGGTTAACGCTTATGTGAACATGTTCATATCCAAGGAGAAGCTCATCGAAAGCACCGTGTCAGAGGTTTTGGAAAAGGGCGACGGCTTCGGAAAAAGCGATGAAGGCGAGGGAAAAAAGGTAATAGTAGAGTTCTCGTCTCCTAATATCGCTAAGCCTTTCCACATCGGTCACATCAGGAGCACAGTCATAGGAAACTCCATCCAGAAGATCTATGATGCCATGGGCTACGACGTGTTCAGGATAAACCATCTGGGAGACTACGGAACCCAGTTCGGAAAGATGATCTGCGCCTACAGACACTGGGGTAACGCGGAGGACGTGAGCAGAGAGCCTATAAAGACCTTGCTGGCCTACTACACCAAGTTCCACGAAGAGGTGGAGGAGCATCCGGAGCTGGACGATGAAGCCAGAGAGATATTCGCCAAATTGGAAAGAGGCGAGCAGGAAGAGGTAGAGCTTTGGAAATGGTTCAGAGAGGAAAGTCTTAAGGAGTTTACCAGGGTATACGACATGCTGGACATCTCCTTTGACTCATATAACGGAGAAAGCTTCTATTCGGACAAAATGCCGAGATTCGTAAGAGAGCTTAAGGAAAAGGGCCTCTTAAAGGAATCCCGAGGCGCCCAGGTGGTAGATCTGGAGGAATACGGACTGGGAACGGCTCTCATCACTAAGTCCGACGGCTCTACCCTGTATATAACCAGAGATATAGCCGCCGCCGTTTACAGGAAGGAAACTTACGACTTTTATAAGAACATATACGTGGTAGCCTCTCAGCAGAACCTCCACTTCCAGCAGTGGATCAAAATCCTGGAGCTCATGGGATATGAATGGGCCGGAGACTGTATCCACGTTCCTTTCGGGCTGGTGAGCTTGGAGGAGGGAACCATGTCCACGAGGCACGGAAGAGTGGTGTTCCTTGAGGACGTGCTTAACAAAGCGGTGGAAAAGACCAGAGAGATAATAGCCGAAAAGAACCAAAACAGCGGCTTAGACATCGATCAGGTAGCCAAGGAGGTAGGCATAGGCGCCGTAATTTTCCAAGAGCTTTCCAATAACAGGATAAAGGACTACGTTTTCAAGTGGGACAAGGTGCTGAACTTTGACGGCGAGACCGGGCCTTACGTACAGTACACCCACGCCAGGTGCGCCAGCGTCATAAAGAAGGCGGGGGATTCCGCCGTCAAAAAGGCTGAGGCCGCCGAAAGTCTGGACTACAGCTACCTGACCTCTGAAAGCGCCTACGAGCTGGCCAAGCTTCTCTACAGGTACCCTGATGTGATCAGAGACGCCTGCGAGAGATGTGAGCCTTCCATAGTGACGAGACACATTGTAGACGTGGCTCAGGGCCTTAACAAATTCTACCACGACGAACACATACTGACAGACAACGGGGACGAGAGAGCCGCTAAGGTCGCTCTGGTCATGGCGGCAAAGACGACTATAAAGAACGGTCTTGCACTCTTAGGCATAAAGGCTCCCGAGAGAATGTAGGGGAGAAGTAAGCAGGGAAGAGGTAATAGGATATATGAGATATGTCGGAGACATTTACAGACCCCCCAGCGAGGCGTACAGCCTTCTGGTGCAGGTTACCATAGGATGCTCCCATAACCGGTGCACGTTTTGCGGCATGTTCAAGGCTAAGCAGTTCAGAGTGCGGCCGATAGATGAGGTCATAGGAGATCTGGAGGACGCCAAGCGAACCTACATCAGGGTGAGGAGGATATTCCTCTGCGACGGCGACGCCCTATGCCTTTCGATGGATAAGCTGCTTCTCATTCTGGACAGGATAAGAGAGCTTTTCCCCGAATGTGAAAGGGTGGGCATATACGGCTCCGCCAAAGACGTATTGAGGAAGACTCCCGAAGAGCTTCAGGCTCTCAGAAACCACGGCTTGGGAATCATCTACATAGGAGCTGAGTCAGGAAGCGACATAATACTGGAGATGATCGATAAAGGTGTAAACAGAGAGCAGCTGATCTGTTCGGTGAGGAAGATAGAGGACGCAGGCATAGCAGCGTCAGTCACCTTCATTTCGGGCATGGGCGGAAAAGCTCTCTGGGAGGAACACGCCGTAGAGACGGGAACCATGATCACAGAGATGAATCCCTCTTACGTGGGACTCCTTACCTTGATGCTGGAGCCGGACGTACCTCTGGCAGAAGACATAAGGAACGGAAAATTTCAGGTTTTGTCAGGCGAGGACGTGGTGAGAGAAACCTGCCTCTTGCTTGAGAACGCCGCCCCGAAGGGGCCGTGTGTGTTCAGGAGCAATCACGCTTCCAACTACGTATCCCTCAAGGGAAATCTTCCCGATGACAAGGGCAGAATGATAGCTCAGCTGAGGCGGGTCATGGCAGACAGGGAGCTTCTCAAGGATGAAAGGTTCAGAATGCTTTAGAAGGAGGAGCACGCCATCCGGAGAGGATTACACCGCTTCGAGGCGGGCGCGCCGTACTGAAGCGGTTAAGAGCGTTATTAGAAAGGGTTGGGACATATAAATGACAGCGGAAAACCACATACCTGATCGCATAGGGAAGTATCTCATTCCACACCTTAGGGAGATGATATTCGATCAGCTTTCCGATAATTATCTGAAGAAAGCCGGACTGGACGATATTCTGTCCGGCGTGCCTGTTCCCGTGCGCGTAGGCGAGGTTTCGGGCCTGACCACTCTTAAAATAGGGCAGAACATGGCCTTTGTCATAGGCTGCGACATAAACTTTAAACACAGAGAAAGCTACATAGCTTATATAACACGGCTCTTCACCAAGGAATTCGCAAAGCCTCTCATAAACGAAGGCGTGGACGGAGCGGCGAAGAAGGACTTTGATTATGCCTGCATAATGTTCAGGGCGGCGCTCCTCATAGATCCGGAAAATCCTGACGCACTGTACTGCTACGGAAGGGCGTGCAGGGACGCTTATGAGAGGGGCGAGGATGAAGATTTTGTGGGCAGATTCAAGGCAGAAGCTCTGGAGGCTTTCGAGAAGCTTACCATGACAAAGCCGGATTTCGACATGGGATTTTATTTCCTGGGCTACGCATACCTTAACATGGGTCTTTACATTAAGGCAAAGCTGACGTGGGACGACTTCATGAAACTTTCGTCTAATGACGATATGAAGAAAGAAATCGGCGAATGGCAGGAGAAGCTGAAGGAACCCGTTAAAATCGAGGAGGGCTATAACATGATCTTGTCAGGCCGCCTTCGGGAGGGTATCCGGATTCTGGAGGGGTACAGAGAAGATCCTCGGTTCAATAACTGGTGGCCTCTCTGGTATTATCTGGGGTTGGCATACGACGAGCTGGGAGACGATGAGGCCGCAAAGGAATGTCTCTTGAGGGTGCTGCCCTTGTCTCCGTCCAACACTCAGGTCATGGAGGCTCTGGCTTCCATTTATCGGGCAGAAGGAAATACGGAGATGGCGGAAAAATACCGCAGGAAGGTTAAAATCGTAAACGAAAACAGAGAGGCGGAGAAGGCGGAGCGAAACCCGGGAATTTCGTAAGACCTCCGCATAGGCTGGTATCGGTGTCAATGCGGGTGTTGACACGGTTATGCGGGTATTGACACGGTAAGGATAAATTAGTAGAATTAGGATGGGTTAAAATTTCAGCGAAGGAAGGTAATACTGATGAAAAGAATAACTACCATAGAGACCAGAGATCTTAAGAAGAGCATGGAAAACGGAGGCTGCGGAGAGTGCCAGACTTCCTGCCAATCCGCATGCAAGACTTCCTGCGGCGTTGCCAATCAGGAGTGTGAAAAGAAGAACTAATGATACATCAGTATAAACTAAACGGATACAACATCGTACTGGACGTTTATAGTGGCAGTGTACATTGTGTGGATGATGTGGCTTATGACATCATCCAACTTTTTTGTGCGGATGCTCGGGCCGGTACGGAAGACCGGACAGACATCGTGGATAAAATCATGGAAAGGTACGGCGACAGAGAAGACGTCACGCCCTCTGAGATAGAATCGGTGATAGACGATATAGAAGAGCTTAAGGCGGCAGGAAAGCTGTTTACCGAGGACATCTTCGAGCCTAACGGGGCCGACCTCAAGGAGCGCCGCACGGAGATTAAGGCCCTTTGTCTCCACGTGGCTCATACCTGCAACCTTAACTGCTCATACTGCTTTGCCGGCCAGGGGAACTTTAACGGGGAGCGTGGTCTTATGAGCCTTGAGACGGGAAAAAGAGCAATCGACTTTCTCGTAGAGAACTCGGGAGACAGGCACAATCTGGAGGTGGACTTCTTCGGAGGGGAGCCTCTCATGAACTGGGATGTGGTAAAGGAAACAGTCCGCTATGCCCGTTTCATAGAAAAGGAACGAAATAAGAACTTCCGCTTCACCCTGACCACCAACGGGGTAGGCATAGACGATGATGTAATAGACTTCGCCAACAAGGAAATGCACAACGTAGTGCTCAGCCTTGACGGCCGAAAAGAGGTGCACGACCGACTTAGAAAATTTTACGACGGCAGGGGAAGCTACGACACGGTAGTGCCGAAATTCAAGAAGCTGGTTGAGGCCCGAGGCGGAAAAAACTACTACATCCGCGGAACCTACACCCACAATAACGTGGATTTCACCGATGACGTCTTCCACATGGCGGATCTGGGCTTTACAGAGCTTTCAATGGAGCCGGTGGTTTGTTCCCCTGACGACCCATACGCTTTGACAGAGGAGGATATGCCAAAGCTTTTCGAGCAGTACGAGATCTTAGCTGAGGAAATGATAAAGAGGAAGAAGGAAGGCAGAGCCTTTACATTCTACCACTACATGATAGATTTAACTCACGGGCCTTGTATATATAAGAGGATATCGGGCTGCGGTTCGGGCACTGAGTATTTTGCCGTAACCCCTTGGGGAGATCTGTACCCCTGTCATCAGTTCGTCGGCGACGAAAAGTATAAGATGGGGGATATCCGGAACGGAGTCACCAACGAGGAAAGGAAACAGGAGTTCAAGCTGTGCAACGTTTACGCGAGACCCGGGTGTCGGGACTGCTGGGCAAGGCTCTACTGCAGCGGAGGCTGTGCGGCTAACGCCTACCATGCCACAGGAGACATCCGCGATGTATACGAGTACGGCTGTGAGCTTTTCCGCAAAAGAATGGAATGTGCCATCATGATTCAGGTGGCGGAGAATATGAACCATGAGGATAAATAAGTACATAGCGGCCGCAGGCATTGCCAGCCGCAGGGAGGCTGACCGGCTTATAAAGGCAGGCCGTGTCAAGGTCAATGGTCTGGTATTAGACGAACCGGGATACGACGTAAAGGACGGCGACGTGGTAGATGTGGACGGACGCCCACTTCAGACGGAAACGGAGAAGATCTACCTGCTCCTAAATAAACCCATCGGCTTCGTCACCACATCCGACGACGAATACGGCAGAGATACAGTCCTCGACCTTGTCGCAGATGTGGACGGCAGAGTGTTCCCTGTGGGCAGACTGGATTACAATACGTCCGGCCTGCTGATTCTGACCAACGACGGCGATTTCGCTTATAAGCTGACCCATCCAAAACACGAGCTGCCTAAGACATACCGGGCTCGTGTAGCCGGAGTTCTCTCTGACAAAAAGTGCAGCGCCCTTCGCAGAGGCGTGGACATTGGCGGCTTCGTGACCTCCCGCGCCAAGGTAGAGGTGGTTCGGGGCTACCGGCGCTCGACCGTAGTGGACATAACCATCCATGAGGGAAAGAACCGTCAGGTGCGAAAGATGTTCGCAGCTGTGGGGAATCCGGTGCAAGAGCTTACCAGAATAGCCATTGGCGACGTAAAGCTGGCTCATTTAGCTTCGGGTCACTACCGCAAGCTGACAAAATCTGAGGTAGACGGTCTCGTTGCCCGCGCCTCGACCCGCCCGTAGACCCGACAGGCGCGCGAGCGGAAATGCCGAGTTTGGTCAAAAGCGATTAAACCAAACTGAGATGACTGAAAATCGCGCAAAATGACTGAAAAACAGACAAAAATCCGCATACATTGCCTGTAATGCCGTCCACAGGCAATTTTTTATTGGCTTTAATCGTAAGCAGCATTTATCACAATATACAACAAAAATAGAAATTATTTCCTGTAAAATATTGTATCCAAAATCAAAACGTGATATA
>CAYTYN010000002.1:7217-11670 GCA_964442135.1 uncultured Oscillospiraceae bacterium | reverse complement strand
ATTACGAGAAAGGGCAGATGTATACGGAGCAGAAAATTCACAGGACTGCGAAGGGCGAGCTGGTGCGCTCCAAATCAGAGCTCATAATCGCAGTCATGCTCCACGAGAGGGGAATACCATATCACTATGAAGAGGTTTTGCACCTGCCGGACGGGAATACGCTGGTGCCGGATTTTACTATAGGCGTTCGGGATGAAAATCGGCTGGTCTACCTAGAACACTGCGGTATGCTGGATAGACATGATTATATGCGCGGATTTTTGAGAAAGATGGAGAAGTATTGCGCTGTCGGGTTCAGGCCATGGGATGATGTGTACTTCACATTCGACAGCGCCGATGGTTCTATAGATACGGATAAAATCGGCAGGATGATGGACGTCATGTTTTAACAGGGCGCGCCCGATTCCCGCCCATGAAATGAAAAATAACACAGAAAAAACACCTGCGGAAGGGAGCGATAATTTCTATCTGCAGGCGTTTTTCATAACCCATGTTTTTAGATTGTGATGTGAAAAAGGCTACTTTCTCTTGCAGTCCTTAGGAGTTACGCAGGTACCGGTAGCTCTGGCAACTACGATAGGCTCCTCGAGGAAATCGGCAGCGGAAGGACTGATGTCAGGTCTCGTCGCAACCACCTTTCTCGCCTCGAACTTCATCTGCCTGGAGGTGTTTCCAATCTTGGTGATCTCGCCTACAGCCTCGATATAGTCGCCGGCGTAAGTAGGGGCGAGGAATTCCACGTTATCGTAAGCGCAGAAGAGACCCTCATCTCCGTCAAGCTTGATGAGAAGCTCGGTGGCAACATCCCCGAAGAGGTGAACCATGTGAGCCCCGTCGACTAGGTTTCCGCCGTAATGGGCGTCCTTAGCAGACATCCTGACTCTGATCATAGATGTGATTTTCTCAGACATTTTTAAAACTCTCCTTTGATCTATCAAAAGCTTATCCCATTTCTCCTTCTCACAGAAATATAGTTGCAAAAGACGTGCCAATGGTTTATCATTGGAATTACGTAAAATTTGAACCGATAATGGTTCACGTATCTTAGAAGTGAACTGGTTATGAAGCATAGATACGGAGCGAAAAGAGTGAAAACGAAGAGAGTGAGCTGCTTATGAAGCATAGATACGGAACGAATAGAGTGCTGGAGCCTAAGCACGTTTTGCCCACGTCGGCGTGGAGGCTGGACAACTGCAGGAAAATCTTTCCGGAAGAAATCCGCATAGACATCAAGAGAATTCACATCGAAGGGACCAGCTTTAAAGAAATATGTCTGGAGTCCAACGACAACGAACAGCGCATAAGACAGCGGATTATGGACATAGTAATAAGGCGGGGAAAGCTCCACAATCCTGTTACCGACACAGGAGGACTGTTCTGCGGAGTGGTGGCCGAAATAGGGGATGAATACGAGAACAGAAAGAGCTTCAAAGTGGGCGACGAGGTAGTCTGCAACGCTTCCATGGCGTCGGTGCCCATATATATAGACAGGATAACCTCCATAGACAGAGCATGGGGTCAGATAGACGTGGAAGGGTACGCCATACTCTACAGCGAAGTCCCGCTGATCAGAAGGCCCGAGGGAGTACCCATAAACCTGCTCCTCTACACCTTCGACGAGTCGGGAACTCTTTACCGAATCAGCAACACGGCTGTGGGAAAGAAGAGATTTCTGGTGGTGGGAAACAACCTTTTGTCCAACCTGCTCTTCGGTTACGCCATAAGGAAGGTGGCAAGAGAGGACGCCGAGGTGGTATGCCTCCTAGATAAAAAAACCGACACGGTGCTGAAAGGCGGCAGGATTAACGAGCTGGTGGCCAAGGTGTTCACCGACGTCCACTATGTGGACATCCTGAAGCCTCTGGAATGTCTGGAGGGAATAAGAGAAGGCGGACTTTTCGACGTATCCGTAAACTGCGCCGACATACCGGGAGCGGAGACCATAAACATACTGGCCACGAAGAGCGGAGGAACAGTGGTCTTCGCCAACCTTATCAACAATTACAACATTTCCCTCTACATAACCGAATCCATATCACGCCAGCTGGATATAAGGTGCGCCGACGGGTATTTAGAGGCCTACGACGAATTTGACATAGAAATAGTAAGGGAACTCATGCCTTATCTGGAAGGGGCCGCGGCCGCCATCCGGAACGTAAACGACGATCCGGCCTATCCTATCAATCGGAAGACAAGACTTATGGAGACGTCGGGACAAAGACAGCAGGCTCTGGACGGCTTTATCTGCGAAAGCCACGCCATGGCCGAGGTTTTGGACGAGGTTCTCACCGTGTCAAAATACGATTGCAACGTTCTCATAACAGGGGAGACCGGCGTGGGAAAGGAAAAGGTGGCGAACCTGATACACAAAAACAGCAATCGGCGAATGCAGCCCTTCATAAAGGTAAACTGCGCGTCCATATCCCCCAACCTACTGGAATCAGAGTTCTTCGGGTACGAGAAGGGAGCGTTTACCGGCGCAGCCTCAGGAGGAAAAAAGGGATATTTCGAGCTCGCGGATAACGGGGATATATTCTTAGACGAGATAGGCGAGCTGCAGCCGGATATGCAGGCGAAGCTGCTGCGGGTCATTCAGGACGGCGAATTTTTCAGGGTCGGAGGCACAGAGCCGGTAAAGACTAACGTCAGGATAATCTCCGCCACCAACAGAAATTTGGAGGACTTCATAGACGATGGAAAATTCAGGCGGGATTTATACTACAGGCTGAACGTGGTCAGAATCAGGGTGCCGTCCTTGAGAGAAAGGTCGGGAGACATACCTGCTTTAGCAGATCACTTTGTGGCGGCCTACGGGAAGAAGTTCGGAGTGAAGAGGAGTATCGACGAGGACGCCAAGGAATATCTGAAACAGCAGGATTGGCCGGGGAATATAAGAGAGCTGGAGAATACCATACAAAGGCTGATAATATCCGCCGGTGGAGAGAGCATAACGGCTTTGGACGTGATGAGGGAGCTGCACCGGGAAACCTTCGATACAGATCACGCCTTGGGGGAAATCCCCGCTGAGGAAGAGGTAGACCTTCAGTCCATGATGGATAGCTTCGAGAAGAGCATAATCAAGCAGGCTCTTGAAAAATACGGCTCCACCAGGAAAGCGGCAAAGGGAATCGGAATAAGCCAGACCCAGCTGGTCAGAAAGAAGAATAAGTACGGCCTTTAGAGGCATGTGAGCCATTAGCGGTTCGCTCATTTTTGAAAATGAACACAAATCGGTTCGCCTGCCGTTTTAGAAATAATCCCCATCATCCTCAGCCGACAGGCGTGGACACGTAATAGAAATTGTTCTATAATTAAGACAAAGACGGTATGCCGAAGCTGTAAATGTTTTAAAATCTTTGTTTTAATATTTTTAGGAGGATGATTATTATGCAGAAGAAAGGATCACCATACGGAACCCACAGAGTTATTTCCCCGAAAGGCGTATTACCTCAGCCGGCCGACGTTATCGATAACAACATGGACGAAATCTACGATAACGAGGTTCTTATCAGCGTTAAGACCCTTAACATCGACTCCGCTTCCTTCACTGAGATAGAGAGAAGAGCCGAGGGAGATGTTGAAAAGATTAAGGAGACAATGCTGGGAATCGTTGCCAAAGCCGGCAAGCACAAGAATCCGTGGACCGGCTCCGGCGGAATGCTCATCGGAACCGTAGAGAAGGTAGGAGAAAATTACGTTGGAGACCTGAAGGCAGGGGATAAGATCGCTACACTGGTATCCCTTTCCCTCACTCCGCTGCAGATCGATGAGATTCTCGAGGTAAGACCTGAAATCGACCAGGTTGACATTAAGGGTCATGCGATTCTGTTCCAGAGCGGAATCTACGCTAAGCTTCCCGACGATATGCCGGAAGGACTTGCCCTTTCCGCACTGGACGTTGCCGGAGCGCCTGCTCAGACTGCCAAGCTGGTTAAGCCCGGCCAGAGAGTTTTGGTTATCGGCGGCGGCGGAAAATCCGGCCTTCTCTGTCTCTATGAAGCGAAGAAGAGAGCCGGCGTAACCGGACAGGTTATCTGCGCCGCAGGCTCTCAGAAATCCGAAGACAGAGCCAGAAAGCTGGATCTTGCCGACGAGTATTTCCACATGGACGCTACAGACGCTGTGGGAATGTACGACAAGGTTATGGAGCTTACCGACGGAGAGCTCTGCGACATCGTTATCAATTGCGTAAACATCGAGAACACTGAGATGGCTTCCATCCTGTGCACCAAGGACGACGGTCTCGTATACTTCTTCTCCATGGCTACCAGCTTTACCAAGGCTGCTCTCGGAGCAGAGGGCGTAGGCAAGGACGTTACCATGATCGTAGGAAACGGCTACTCTAAGGGACATGCGGATATTACTCTCCAGTGCCTCAGAGAGCATGAAGGACTGAGAAACCTCTTTGCGGAGATGTACGCGTAACTCCGGTCGGATGATTAACCCGACGCCG
>CAYTYN010000002.1:5658-7117 GCA_964442135.1 uncultured Oscillospiraceae bacterium | reverse complement strand
CCGGCAACCTAACATCGGATTAACCCAACATACGGAAGCTGCCGGAGCGGGAGAAGGCCGCCGCCGGCAGCTCCGATAAAGGAAATTAAAGGAGACTTAACATGGCAACAAGAAACTGGAAAGACATCCCTCTTTTCAAGGATGTAACCGATGAGCAGTGGAACGACTGGCATTGGCAGGTTTCCCACAGACTTTCCACAGTTGAGGATATCGCACAGGTAGTAAACCTTACCGAAAAGGAAAAGGAAGATATCGCCAAGGTAATGGGCGGATTCAGAGTAGGCATTACCCCTTACTACGCCTCCCTCATGGATCCTGACGATCCGAGATGTCCTGTAAGAATGCAGGCGGTTCCTACCCTTGCCGAGATGCACAGGTCAGAAGCTGACGACGCAGACCCTCTTCACGAGGACGCGGACTCCCCTGCTCCCGGACTTACTCACAGATATCCTGACAGAGTGCTCTTCCTCATCACAGACCAGTGCTCCATGTACTGCCGTCACTGCACCAGAAGAAGACTGGCAGGAGAAACCGACGGAGCCAGATCCAGAGAGGATATCGACGCATGTATCGATTACATCAGAAGAACTCCCGTAGTCAGAGACGTTCTTCTGTCCGGCGGCGACGCCCTTCTCGTAGAAGACGACACCCTTGAGTACATCATAAGCGAGCTGAGAAAGATCGATCACGTAGAGATCGTAAGAATCGGCTCCAGAACACCTGTTGTAATGCCTATGAGGATAACAGACAATCTGGTTAACATGCTTAAGAAGTACCATCCTATATGGCTTAACACCCACTTCAACCACTCCAAGGAGCTAACCCCCGAGGCAGCCGAGGCATGTAGAAAGCTTGCCGACGCCGGTATTCCTCTGGGCAACCAGTCCGTACTCCTGAGAGGGGTAAACGACTGCAAGCACATCATGAGAGAACTGGTGCAGAAGCTGGTTTACAACAGAGTAAGACCTTACTACATCTACATCTGCGACCTTTCCGTAGGTATCGAGCATTTCAGAACAACGGTAGCCAAGGGCATCGAGATCATCGAAGGCCTCAGAGGACACACCTCCGGATACGCAGTTCCTACCTTCGTTGTAGACGCTCCGGGAGGCGGCGGAAAAACTCCTGTTATGCCGCAGTACGTTATTTCCGAGACCCCTGACAAGGTTATCCTCAGAAACTACGAAGGCATTATCACCACCTACACTCAGCCTCGACTGCCTGAGCTTGAATGCACATGCGATTACTGCACGGGCAAGAAGACGTACAGATACGAGGGCGTGTCCGCACTGGGCGAAGGACTCCAGATCAAGTCCATGGAGCCGGCTCACCTGCTGAGACACGAGAGAAATGCTGAGAATAAGGCATAAACAAGGCGTAAGAATAAAGCATAATAACCTGCAACATTTAAAAGCTATAGGGGGACCCTTCCGGTCTCCCTATAGCATAAAGTAAACAG
>CAYTYN010000002.1:0-5558 GCA_964442135.1 uncultured Oscillospiraceae bacterium | reverse complement strand
AGGGGGACCCTTCCGGTCTCCCTATAGCATAAAGTAAACAGTATAAAGCAAGAGGAATGGAGACACGCTGAAATGGGATTACTCTGCGACCTGTCAAGAAAATATAAATCAGTCTCCATCGTTGGAATGGCGAAAAACGCAGGCAAGACCACAGCCTTAAATTACCTCATAGAAGAGGCGATGGATGAGGGTGTGGTTTTAGGCGTTACCTCTACCGGAAGAGACGGAGAGTCCCGAGATCTGGTCACCGGCACCGAAAAGCCAAGAGTATATCTGGATCAGGGAATGCTGGCCGCCGTGCCTTCGCTTTTGTTCGACATGGCAGACGCAGGTCTGGAGGTTCTGAAAAAGACCGAATATTCCACTGCCATAGGGGAGCTTCTCATATGTCGGGTCATGGAAGCCGGATATGTACAGGTAGCCGGACCCGTGATAAACGCCGAGCAAAAGCTTTTGGCGCAGGATATGCTGGAGATGGGGTGCGACCTCATTCTCATAGACGGAGCCATTGACAGGAGAACCATAGCGTCTCCCGATACGTCGGACGCCATAATCCTTTCCACCGGAGCGGTTTTGTCGAGAAAGCTGAAGAACGTAGTAGATGAAACGGCTCACGTGGTGAACCTTTACAGAACCCCTGAGCTGGAAGCGGGGGTCATAAGAGAAGCTATAGAGAATAATAACTTTGACGATAAGATCATCCTCGTCAGCGAGACGGGAGAGGTGAAGAAGCTGAACCTGCTGACAGGTCTCGGGTCTGCCGGCGCCATAAACGGCAGTATAGACGAGGATACGAGATATATATACATTCCGGGAGCTTTTACCACCAGCGTCATATGCGATATAACCCTTCGGAACCTGAAACAGGTTCGGTTCGTGCTGAAGGACCCGACCAAGATATTCGTCAGCCCCATGGACTGGAGCATATACAGGAAGAAAGGCTTCAGGCTGAGCGTGCTGAAGAACATTGAAATCGCCGCCGTTACAGTGAACCCGTGGGCGCCGGCAGGTTATACCTTCGACAATCGGTTCCTGCGGGAGGAAATGCAGAAGGCGATTCCCGACATACCCGTAGTGGACGTGAGGATGTAGCCATGAAACAGGGAAAAAACCGCAGACTTGCCAACGTAAAGACCAGGCGGGAAACGGGTCTTGAGTACGTCATGTTCAATCTGGAGCTGAACACCCCCTTTGGCAGGAAAAAACTTAAAGAAATGAAGCCCTTCTACCCGGGAGAGGAGGAGGCTCTCAGAGGAGAGCTGGACAGAGTGGAGCATATGATTCACTTCGTCAGGCAGAACAGAAACCTTACCGACAAGCTTCGGGAGGTCTTCATGGAAGTAAAGGACCCCAGCCTGACCGTGGCGAGAAGCGGAAGCTCCGTATTATCGGTAGTCGAGCTTTACGAGGTTAAGTCCCTCCTCCTTCAGATGAGACAGCTGAGAAAGCTCACCATGGAGCATCAGGTGGGAGATTATAAGGGAAATCACTGCGTCGAGGAGATGAAGGCGGGCGGCGCCGCAGACAGCCCGAACCCGGGAAGCGAGGAGGAAGGAGCGCCCAAGGTGGAGACCGTTCCGAAGGAATACTTCCTCGAGGATACGGAGGAGCTTTTGGACGAGCTGGACCCTCGGGGAGACAGGCTGAACACCTTCTATATTTACGACGAGTTCAGTCCCCTTTTAGGGGAGCTTCGCAGGCAAAAGAAGGAGTATGAAAGGCTGATTCGCCGTGAACAAAAGGCGGAGCGGGAAGAGCTGAGAAAGAAATACGGAGTTCTGCTGACCCCGAAATTCGACATAGTGGTGGCGAAATCCCATCCGAATTACGAGAAGATAGTAAATCTTCCCGAGCTGGAAATGACCGATCAGGATTACATGAGCGCTACCATGCAGCTGAAGCCTACCCGAACCGTATACGGCTACATAGGCGAGATGGAAAAGCTGAACGAGAGGATAGACGGCGAGGAAGAAAAAATCAGGGAGAAGCTTTCCCGAAAAATCTCCGATAAGGCTCAGGTTATCGAGGAAAACTGCGACAAAATGGGAGCGCTGGATCTGGCTTTGGCAAGGGCCATGTACTCCATAAACCACGATTTGGTTAAGCCGGAGATAACAGAGGATCACGTGGTCCAGTTCGAAAACGGAAGGAACCTGCAAGTAGAGGATATAATAAAATCCAAGGGTAAAAAATACTGCCCTGTATCCATATCCTTAAAGGACGGGGTAACCCTTATCACCGGCGCCAACATGGGAGGAAAGACCATATCCCTGAAGCTTTCGGGCCAGATACCCATATTGGCTCAGTATGGATTTTTCGTTCCGGCGGAAAGAGCCAGAATAGGACTTTCCAACTACATGCGGATACTCATAGGAGACAGCCAGTCTGTGGAGAGAGGACTTTCCAGCTTCGGCAGCGAGATGGAGGAGATGAAAGAGATACTGGACAACGCAGACGACAGATCTCTGATTCTCATAGATGAGATCGCCTCGGGAACCAACCCGACAGAGGGAACCGCCCTGACTAAGAGCTTGGTGGATTACCTTATGGGAAAGCCGTATATTTCTTTAATTACGACCCATTTCGAGTCCGTAACCGAAAGGGAAGGCGTAGTCAACATGCAGGTCAGAGGCCTTGCGGACTGCGACTTCAATCGCCTGAACAGCGAGATACAGTATGCGAACCGTCGGGACAGAATAAATATAATATCCAAATATATGGACTACCGCCTGTGTCGGGTTGATAACGAAGCACAGATACCTAAGGACGCCCTCAGCATAGCCTCCATGTTAGGGATAGACAGGGAGATTATAGAGGGAGCGAAAAAATATATCAGATAAGGAGAAAGAGGATGAAAAGCAAACTTAACCTTGACCCGAAAGTTGTTGACAGCGCTCGCCGGCATGCCGCGAACATCGCCCGCGACATGCAGAAGTTCATCGACCGTCATACAACTGTATCCACCGAAAGAACTATTGTAAGGCTTTTAGGTGTTGACGGAGTCGATGATGTTGACACCCCCCTTCCCAATGTGGTAGTAGACCACATTAAAGAAGCCGGCGGACTTCCTACAGGCGCCGCGTACTGGATGGGCAACGCTATCGTTCAGACAGGAAAGTCTCCCCAGGAAATCGCCGAAGACATCTCGACGGGAAGGCTGGAGATAACCAAGCTTGCCACATGTACACAGGAGCAGGCTGCCGAGGCTCTCATGCCTTACATCAGGGAAACCTTCGCTAAAATCGACGCTCAGAAGGCTAAGCGTCAGGAGTACCTTAGCACCATAGGAGAAGGAAGGGAGCCGTACATCTACGTAATCGTAGCTACAGGAAACATCTACGAGGACGTAGTTCAGGCTCAGGCCGCCGCCAGACAGGGAGCCGACGTTATCGCGGTAATCAGAACTACAGCCCAGTCCCTTCTCGACTACGTTCCCTACGGAGCTACCACTGAGGGCTTCGGCGGAACATATGCCACTCAGGAAAATTTCAGAATCATGAGGAAGGCTCTCGACGAAGTCGGAGAGGAGGTCGGAAGATACATCAGGCTCTGCAACTACTCTTCCGGAATGTGTATGCCTGAAATCGCGGCCATGGGAGCTTTAGAGAGACTTGACGTCATGCTGAACGACGCCATATACGGAATCCTGTTCAGAGACATCAATATGCAGAGGACGCTGGTAGACCAGTTCATGTCCAGAGTCATCATCGGATACTGCGGAATCATCTTTAACTCCGGCGAGGACAACTACCTTACCACAGACGACGCTATCGAATCGGCGCATACAGTAACCGCGTCCCAGTTCATCAACGAGCAGTTCGCCGTGCTCGCTAATATCCCTGAGGAACAGATGGGTCTCGGTCATGCCTTTGAGATGGATCCCTCCACAGAGGACGGATTTTTGCTGGAGCTTTCACAGGCTCAGATGGCCAGAGAGATATTCCCCAACGCCAGACTGAAATATATGCCTCCTACTAAATTCATGACCGGAAATATCTTCAGAGGTCATCTGCAGGACGCGCTCTTTAATCTGGTAACGGTGTGGACCCATCAGTCCATACTCCTTACCGGTATGCTGACAGAAGCCATCCACACTCCGTTCATGCAGGACAGATATCTGGCAATCGAAAACGCCGAGTATATCTTCAACAACTGCCGGCACATCGGAGACGAGGTGGAATTTAAAGAGGGAGGAATCATTCAGAGCAGGGCGCAGGAGGTTCTGGCAAAGGCTGACGCTCTCTTAGCAGAGGTCGAAAAGGACGGACTTTTCTCCACCATAGAACAGGGCAAGTTCGGCGGAGTGAAGCGTCCCTTCGACGGAGGACACGGCCTTGAAGGCGTTTGCACCAAAGGCGAGAATTACTTCAATCCGTTCATAAAGATGTTCATGGATCATGAATAAGGAGGTGCACTGATATGGCAGAGACAAAGACAGCAAACACTCAGATCGATCTGACCTGCGTCAAGCCTTACGGCGACGCTTTAAACGACGGTAAGGTTCAGATTTCATTTACCCTTCCTGTTCCTTACAGTGAAGAGGCGGAGGAATGCGCTAAGCAGTACGTCAGGAAGCTGGGTATCGACGAGCCTAACGTTGCCTACTACTGCGAGCTTACCGAGGGATATACATTCTTCAACGTATACGGCTCCGCTCAGGCTGCCATCGACTTTACCGCCATTAACGTACCGAAGGTAGAGGGTACCGTAATGGATCGTGTAGAGTGCGGTGAATGGATCGGAGAGAATATCGGAAGAGACGTGGTCGTAGTAGGAGCCTCCATCGAGTCTGACGCTCATACCGTAGGCATTGACGCCATCATCCAGATGAAGGGCTTCCACGGCCACTTCGGTCTTGAAAGATTCAAAAACGTGGCAGCCTACAACATGGGTTCCCAAGTTCCCTGCGAACAGCTTATCGCTAAAGCTAAAGAGCTTAATGCAGACGCTATTCTGGTTTCACAGACTGTAACCCAGAAGGACATTCACATCAAACAGCTCACTAAGATGGAGGAGCTGGTGGAAGCTGAAGGTATCCGAGATAAGATCATCCTCACCTGCGGCGGTCCGAGAATATCCCACGAGCTTGCTCAGGAGCTGGGATATGACGCAGGGTTCGGCCCGGGGAAATACGCGGAGCATGTGATGAGCTATATCATGCAGGAGGTCAAGAGGCGCGGCTGGGAAAAGAAATCGGCTATTGCCGATAGATAGATCGTTCGCGGTATAATAGCTTTCATAGAGATCACTTCTTCCGGAATAGAGGCGATCTCTATTTTTTCGTCAAAAAACCACAACATATATTATTTTTTATTTAAAAGCGCGCCGTTTCGAGAAAAAAATGCTGAAATCCCGCGCTTTCCGCGCATAAATTTTCTGTATATTCTTGACAAACGACAAGGAGTAAGTAAAATACAGGTACAACCGTATATGCGGCAGAGCTATGTTACAACGAGGCTCTTCCGTAACGAAATTAGCATTAGCGAATTTTTTTACCGGGATGCAAAGCTGAGCAGGTACACATTTTAAAGAGCAGGTGAAAGAGAAGTGCAACTGAA
>CAYTYN010000001.1:111553-121921 GCA_964442135.1 uncultured Oscillospiraceae bacterium | reverse complement strand
TAGGAATTTAGGCAGACATTTAATGAACCACAATATAAAAAAGATAAGAAATTCTGTATGATGAATTTCGGCTTGTCAGAAAGATAGCAAAGCCAGCCGAGCCAGTCAACGGTCAAGATGAACGACGCATTTCATGCGCCGCCGTTGACAGTCCCGCCCGTCATCGGGCGTAAATTTGGAATTACATCGTAGGGAAAAATCGAGTAACATCCGTCTCTACTTGAAAACTATCTGCAATACTTTGCGCAGTTTGATTTGGGTTGGATTAACATCCATATTTATTCATTTAATGTGGTTTTTCTTCCACCAGAAGACTAAAGAGATGAATACCGGAATGCCAACCCAAAGCAATATTACCGTTACCGAAATCACCTCAAATTCAACTCCTTTGATCGTGAAAACTGCTGCTAAATATAGCAATACCAAGGGTAAAGAAATGTATCCCATAATTTTATGAGCAACATTCCATGTATCTTCGTCTTGCACTGTCCATGGAAGTCTTAATCCTGTATGTCGGGTAAATGGAAGTTTCGGAGAAATAAAGCCGACGAACAGCATGATGATACAAGTGAGTACAAGTGCGAACAACTTCTCATTTGATTCGGACAAGCTTAGTATTGCGGCTTTATCCAATGCAACGATGGATACAACTGCAATCAAGACTATAATGTTAAAGACGGTTGTGGCGTTTAACACTCCGATTTTCAGATTATCTGTTGTTATCTTCGTCAGTAGTGCAAGGTTCCGATACAAGATAATTAGGGCAACCAGAATACATCCGCCTACCAAAATAATAGAAAGAAGCTCGTTCTTTATGCTCATTGCAACGACCATAGAAATAAAGGATAAAAATAAAATCAGCCCTCTCTTTTCTCCTGCATGACGGGATAAATTTTTCTCTCTGTTTTTGATTGCTAACTGTTCATTCAATTTGGCAAGTTCACCGGCTAAATCTTCGGCGGTACTATTGGGGGACTTGATCCCTAACAGATCATTAACCGGCACCTCCAATAAATCCGCTATCCTGATTAAGACATCTGCATCCGGCACTGACAGACCTTTTTCCCACTTTGAAACAGTCTGCCTGACCACGTCCAGTTTGATTGCCATTTCTTCCTGACTTATCCCTTTTGCTTTTCTGGCGTTTTTTATATTCTCGTTTATCATAGCTACACCTCTTTTCAGTTTTCACTATAATATGCCGAATACTGTAAAGGCAAGCAACGGGAATTAACATTTCCATATCTGTCCGATCATTTCAGTATCAAATCGCCTTTTTTTACGGAAAGATCGTACTTGTGCAGCTTCTGGTTCAGGCTTTGTCTGCTTATCCCCAGGGATTCAGCAGCAGCAGCCAAGGTCTTATGGTCCTCGATTGCTCTTACGATCATAGTCTTTTCGTAGGCGTCCAACCTGTCCTTCAGATTTCCGGTAAAGCTGAGCACCCGCTCTCCTAAAGCGTTGTCCTCTGTAAGCTTATCCACCTCTATATCGGTCAGCATGTACGCCGGAAGATCTCCAATCCCTATTATGGTGGAATCGCAAAGATTAAAAGCTCCTTCGATGACGTTTTTCAGCTCCCTTACGTTTCCCGGCCAGAAGTAGGTTTGAAATACCTTCATAACGTCGATGGAAACTCCGATGATATTCTTGTGCATTTCCGACCTATATTCATCTACAAAGTATTTCGTAAGAAGGCTTACATCGCTTTCTCTCTTTCTGAGAGGGGGAATGTTGAGGGTGACGCTTCCCAAGCGGTAGAACAGGTCCGCTCTGAGGGTAGAATTCTTAATACATTCAAGGGGTGGTTTATTGATGGCGGCGATTATTCTTACATCTACGTCTATGGACTCTGTGCTTCCGATTCTGGTCACCTTCTTCTCCTCCAGCACCCTTAAAAGCTTTGCCTGAAGGCCAATATCCATGGAATTTATTTCGTCCAGGAATACTGTCCCTCCGTCGGCGACTTCAAATATGCCGGCATGATTGTCCGCACCTGTGTAGCTTCCTTTCACCGCGCCGAAAAAAATACTCTCCAGGAGTGTCGCCGGTATGGCTGCGCAGTTTTGTGTGATGAATGGCTTTTCTTTCCGGGAGCTTCCCGAATGAACTGACTGAGCCACCATTTCCTTTCCCGTTCCCGTCTCGCCGTATATCAGCAGGGAGGATGAGGTCTTTGATACTCTCTGTATCTGCTGCCTGAGAGTCTGTATGGCGTCGCTTCTTCCTATTATGTCGGCCAAAGTGTAACGCTCCTTCGAGATCTGCTCCTTTTCCGCAGTCATGTCCAATGAGGTTATGGTCTTAAGCCTGGAAGGGGAGTGAGTTATACAGACGGCGCCTATGACCTTGCCCCCCTCCTTTATAGGAAAGGTATCGTCCACCATCTCGAATGTTTTTCCCTGAGCCGTAACCAGGGTTCCTTTGTAGCCAAGGGTAGCTTCTCCGGTCTTCAGGGCTTTCACTATGGTACTCTTCTCAGGATCCAAGGTCGGATACAAGGTGAACAGATTCTTCCCTACGGCTTCCCGCACCGGATAAGGAGCCAGTCCTTCGCTATACTCATGCACATAAACTACGTCCGCATTGGCGTCGACAACCAGAATGCCGTCCACGTAATTTTCCATATTCGTGATTATGCTTAAATAATTCTCTAACATAAATCCTCCCTCCTATCCTTCCCTCTCCTTAACACGAGTCTTCCTCATATTACTTCCATAGGACATCGGGATAGAGGCCTTTGTCCTTCATGGCCTGAAGGGCGTCTGTCACAGCCTGCTTGTCCTCTCTGTATGTCACGCCATACCATTTGTCCCGGGATCGAAGCACTCTGACCCGAGCTTTCCCCTCTCTTATCAGATCGTCCACAACTCCCGGCAGGAAGTATTCGCCCTTAAGCGGATCCGCCTTCAAAGCATGGTCAAGGAAGGCTCGGAATCTTTCAGTCATCTCATATAGCATCCTCCTTGAAAAACCCCAGAAATTCATGGACACTACGGTATCCTCCGGCATGGCCACCCAAATCTGCTCATCCTCTGTATAGCATATTCCTTCCTGCCGTCTCATGATCTTAGTCCGCTCTACTATGTTCTTAAGATACCCGCTGTCTGTGACATGGCATACACCTCTCGACACGTGTCCGTTTTCCGTTATTGTATTTTTTAACTCATAGCCTACCATACAGAAATCGCAAACGTATCCTTCCTTCTCTTCGCCGGAGCCTTCCAAAAAATCATACATGATATGAAACGCTCCCGGTCCGTAATAGTCGTCGGCATTGATCACGGCAAAAGGGCCTTCCACCAAGTCTCGCGCACTCATTACGGCGTGACAGGTGCCCCACGGCTTCACCCGGCCCTCCGGCACCGAATAGCCGTCCGGTATGTCCTCAAGCTTCTGAAAGGCGTATTTCACGTTCAAGTATTTTCCCGCTCTTTCATCTATTAAGGCTCTGAAATCCTTCTCGTTTTCCTCTTTTATTATGAATATCACATCCTCAAAGCCTGCCATCATAGCGTCGTAGAGGGAAAAATCCAGTATTATCTCTCCTTTATCACTGATAGGATCTATCTGCTTCAGCCCCCCGTATCTGCTGCCCATTCCGGCAGCCATCACTATTATAACCGGTTTATTCATTCTGTAATTCCTTTCTTCTTCATTCTTCAGGCCCTGTCCATCCGTCAAAGAGCATTCCCCCTTTTGGGGACGAACAGGTTCTCCATGTCGACTCCTTCCAGCCGGAGCAGAGCCATCTTCCTGTCAATGCCTCCTCCGTACCCGGTAAGACTTCCGGATTTGCCCACCACCCTGTGACACGGCACTATAATGGATATAGGGTTATGTCCCACCGCACCTCCTACGGCCTGAGGGCAAGGCTTCTTCCCTGTCCTTTCGGCTATGGACGCGGCGATATCGCCGTAACACACGGTTCTGCCAAAGGGTATCCTCAGCATATCTTCCATAACCATAGAAGCAAAATCGGATAGGCGATAGGCGATCTTAGGGGTAAATCCGGGATTTCTCCCGTCAAAATAGATATCCAGCCACTTCCTCGTCTCTCTAAATATGAGGATATTTTCTTCGTATTTCCCTTCATCGGGTAGGGGAGCATATCGGTGCCTTTGAAACCAAAGCCCGGTCAGGGCTTTGCCATCGCTTTTCAACGTTATGATTCCAAGGGGTGAGCTATATTCACTTATGTAGTCCATTTTTTACATCCTTCATACGTTCTTCTGACTTTCGATGTATTCCTCGATGACAGATAGAGACGCATCGCCCACGGTGGAAACAAAATAGGAGTTTGACCAGAGAGTCGGCAGCCTCGATGTCAGCCATGAGAACTCCTGTCTCAGAATCCGAGAGGTTCGGCCCTTTATCTGTTTCACTGCTTTGTGAATGCCGAATTGTGGTTCTACCTCCATAAGCAAATGCACATGATCCGGCATAATTTCCATCTCAATGACGTCGATGGAAATTTCGTGACAGATTTCCTCTATGAGTTCTTTTAATCGAACATCGACTCCATTGACCAAAACCTTGCGGCGGTATTTCGGACACCAGACCACATGATATTTGCAGGAGTACACCACATTTTTATTGCTTTTATATTCCATAAAAACATTATACTTCTATTTGCTATATAACGCAAGGTGAAACTCATATAACGGGAGAACAGGGTGCGCCTTATATCTCCATGCCTAAAAGCAGAGGCATTGCGACACGTATAATAAAAAATCTTCCCATACCGACACCGCAGAAACCCATACGGATCTCTGCTTTCATGCGGCGTTAGGAAGATTTCCCTTCGTCAGCAGCTCGCAGCGCAGCTGCTATATTCGATTGTGTTCAGTACATCTTGGGCCGCTCCGTCAAGCTTCGTTTTCTCGCTTCTTCTCGCTTCCCGTTCCTCTTATTTCACCGGACGAATCTGAGCGTAGCCGTTCCATGCGAACAGGGCTTCTTCCCTTTCGTCTCCATAGACCTGTTCCACATCGCAGATGTACAGGTAATGATCGCCCACCTCATGGTATTCTTTCATGCTGCAGACAATGGCAACGCGGCTGTGGACGGGAATTTTAACAGAGCTGCCCTCCACCTCGGTAAGCTCAATATTGAATTTAGAGGTCTTATCTGTATCGCGTCCGGTGGTGCTGCCGCAACCAAGTACAGCGTCCGCAATCTCCGCACCGGGTACGGTAAGAATGACCTTTTTGTTATTCCGCACCATTTCACCGCTGTAGGAAGTCTTGGCCATAGCATATGCGACCATGTTAGGATTGTAGGAGAGATAGGTCCACCATGACACCGTAGCAAGATTAGTGGCGCCATCCGGCTTTTGGGTGCATACCAGAGTCACCGGGTTAGGGGAAGTTAGTTGAGAAGCTTTAGGCAAAGTTATTTTTTCCATTGTAATCTGCTCCTTTCTTTTGATACTGTAATCATAACAAGAATGAATAGAAAAACAAGTACGCACATTTAAGTGCGATACTAACCTCAAGACAATATGCTATACTTCAGGAGAGTGCAAGTTGATAGACCTTCGTCTTTGTGATAAAATCAGCTTAACATGTTTTTGCAAAGGAGACTTGAAATTATGAGAGAATGGATTGAAAAGTACGAGCTTCATTTCGAAGAACAATTTCCTCTCTTCCACTGCAGAGATCTTAAGATGGAGGACTGTGAGATAATCGAGATCATAAAAAAAGCTATAGAAAGCGATGAGGAATACAGGCCTGATATAGTTTTTAAATAGAGTTGGAAATATATTATGTTAAGGAGGATTTTCCATGATCAGAAAAATGGAGGATGCAGAAAGGAGCACGGCCCTAAGGGTGGCTGACCTGATGGCAGCCGCGGCGAAAACCGCTCCCAAGGCGAGCGGTAAAGACAAGGTGGTCGCTGTTATCGTCACCGACGATGACATGATGAAACTGGCTGACGAGGTTGAAAGAGCCGGCAAGGAATACGGAGCGGACTTCTTCCTAAGGGATGCCGGAAACGTTAGAAACAGCCACTGCGTGGTTTTAATCGGAGCAGTCTCAGAGCCCTTCGGCATAGATAGCTGCGGCATGTGCGGCTTCGGCACATGCGCCGAAATGATGAATAACAACGCTAACTGTGCCTTCAATATTACGGATCTCGGCATAGCTGTAGGCTCTGCCGTATCGGTGGCCGCCGACCACAGAATCGACAACCGGGTGATGTACTCTGTAGGCAGGGGAGCTGTCAGGATGGGTCTTTTACCTGAGGACGTGAGAGTAGCTTACGGCATACCTCTCTACACCGGCTCTAAGAGCATCTACTTTGACAGAAACCCGGGCGCGGTGCTGAAATAACCGGAGATACCGGCGTAGGTTATTTTATAATATCTGTTTCAGGATTTTCCGGCCGTGGTATAATGGACACACAGAATTTAACAAAGAGTTCAGCCTTAACGGGCTTTAAATTGGGAGGTAAATATGGAAAAGTACGTATGTGAAACATGTGGATATGAGTATGACCCGAAAGCGGGCGATCCGGAAAACGGTATCGAACCGGGAACGGCCTTTGAGGATCTTCCGGACGATTGGGTTTGTCCTCTATGCGGACTTGGAAAAGAAGTATTCGAAGTAAAAGCTGAATAAAAAAGCCGAGTAATGAAAGCTGCCGATCCTATCTATTGGGTCGGCAGTTTTGTCATTATGGGCGGGATTGGGGTCATTGGCCTGTCCATTGAACGGCTCAGGTTCACCGTTGCTGTATTTTTTTGTCATATGCCAATCTCTTCCCTCCCTGAAAGGTTATTACACCGCACTTAGAAAAACCGGCTTTTTCCAGAATGTGCTGCATTCTCTTGTTCTGAAAATCGGTATCAACGCGAATGGAGTTTACGCCTTTTGACAGACATAAATCCTCGATTAGAGATAGGGCAATACTGCTCAGACCTTTACCTATATATCCCTCGCTGAATGCCATGCGATGGACGACGGCGTAAGGCGTCTTGGTATTCCATTTCCCGTCTATATCGGCATAGGCAGGCTCTCCTGAAAAATCAATGCACATATATCCTGCTACGTCACTACCCTCTGTTATTACATATCCTTTATTGCTGTCGATGTCACCTCGAATAGTAAGCTCATTGGGATAATCCTCAGTCCATTGGACAAATCCCTGTTTTCTTTGAAATTCCTTCGCCGCTTCGATGATAGCGTAACATTTTGCTCCATCCTTTGGCTGTGCCAATTCAAGTAAATACATTTTAACTTCTCCTGATATTTAATTCAGCGCAGTTGAAGGCGCCCTTTTACCTTTCTTCTACTCCGTATGCTTTCTGTAACGTCCTTTCCCGGGAGTTCTCTCGCCGATCTATCCCTTAGTCATCGAAAAGCTCCGTGGAAAGATACCTTTCTCCCGTGTCCGGAAGGATAACCACTATGTTTTTTCCCTCATTTTCCGGCTTTTTGCCTTCTCTCACCCCAGCGGCTATGGCTGCTCCCGAGGTTATGCCGGCCAGATATCCCTCCTTCATCGCCAAAAGCCTGACTCCTTCGTAAGCCTCTTCCGCAGTTATCAGGGCCAGATCATCTATTACCGATCTATCCAGAAGCTCCGGCACGAAATTAGCCCCGATACCCTGAAGCTTGTGCGCTCCGGCTCTTCCCCGGGACAGGAGAGGGGAGTCGGCAGGCTCAACGCCTACGATCTTCACATCGTTATTTTTTTCCTTCATATATCTTCCTATTCCGGTAATAGTTCCGCCCGTTCCAATGCCTGCCACTATTACCTCCACCTTGCCGCAAAGGTCTTCCCATATTTCGGTGGCCGTAGTTTCTGCATGAGCCTTAGGGTTGGCAGGGTTTTCGAACTGACCCATGACCACGGCTCCGTCGATAGCCTTCGCCAGTTCCTCCGCTTTGTCCACTGCTCCCTGCATTCCCAGAGAAGCGGCGGTGAGGACAATTTCAGCCCCGTAGGCCCTCAAAAGCTTTCTTCTCTCTATGCTCATAGACTCCGGAAGGACGAAAATGGCTCTGTACCCTCTCGCCGCAGCTATGGCCGCAAGACCGATTCCCGTATTCCCGCTGGTAGGTTCTATTATGGTTCCGCCCGGCCTGAGTATTCCTCTTTCCTCAGCGTCCTCTATCATGTACAGCGCCGCCCTGTCCTTAATGCTGCCTGCCGGATTGAACGCTTCCAGCTTACCGTAGAGAGCTGCGGCGATCTCCTTATCCGCCTCTATTCTCCCCAGCCTTAAAAGAGGTGTTTTTCCTATGGTTTTGGTAATGCTGTCGTATATCATATTCTGCTCCTTCCCTTAACATATCGGCACAGATTTTATCCGCATATGTGCTCTATTATACCCTTTTTATGTGGAAAGAACCACCGATTTTATGGTATCATTATCTGTAGTCCAACTGCTGCATTCCATGGTGAAAGCTATAGCGGCTTATTATGTATGAGAGGTTTTTATATGAAGTTTTTCGGAAATGTGATAAACGGCGTTCGTATCATAAGATCGGTCCACGTATTCAATAAGAGGATAAAAGACATAGAGGCGGCTAAAGCCTCAGGGGATTTTGAAGAAGAAAGGCGGATCATCGCTGAAGCAACCGGAATCTGGGTGAACAAGGTCATAAAGATTTTGGACTTGAACATAGACGTTCAAGGTCAGGAGAATATCCCCGAAGGGCCTTGCGTTTTTTTCTCCAACCACCAGAGCTACGCCGACATTCCCATCTTTTTCAAAGCCTGCGAGGGCAAACAGATCGGATTCATCGCCAAGGACAGCCTGGCAAAGGCTCCTTATTTCGGTAAGTGGATCAGAACCATACGGGGCATTTTCATCACTCGAGGCGACACCCGGGATTCTCTTAAATCCTTCAAAATCGGCGTTGATTACCTTAAAGACGGATTTTCCCTAGTCATCTTCCCTGAGGGTACAAGAAGCCAAGGTGATCATATGCGGGAATTCAAGGCCGGAAGCTTTAAGCTGGCCACCAAGGCAGGGGTTCCCGTAGTTCCTGTCACCATCAGCGGCGCTTATCGCACAGTCGAAGAGACCGGCATCATAACCAAGGGCGTCCACGTCGACGTAGTAATCCATCCCGCCATCGAAACCGCCGGAATGAACCGCTCTGAAATGAACAAGCTCCCCCAGCGGGTAGAGGCGACGGTACGGGATACTCTGAATCAGCTCATAGCCGAACCCCTTAACTGAACAATGTTTAAGAGCCACCGCAAAGCTGCAATGCTTATAGACCGGTGGCTCTTTCCTGTTATTACCCCGTAATTGACGACTCGGACTGTCTCTAATCGACGCTTAGTCCCAATGTTCTCTCTCTACTTTCCACTTGATGATCACACCGGAGGTGGCGTTGATCTCGAACTCGTACTCGTATCCGTTGTAAAAGGCTTCCCCTTCATACTGCAGGATTCCGTCTTCTCTGTCCAGCTCTATCTCCACTATTTTGGCGTCAGTGCTCCCTATCTTGGAGGTTACGATGCTCTTGACTTCATCTACAGAAATGATCTGTGATGATGAAGTGCTGGAAGAATTCGAAGATGAGCTTCCCGATGACTTGGACGATGTGCTTCCGGAGGAATTAGATGACGATGTACTTCCGGAAGACTGGGATGACGACGTGCTTCCCGATGAATTGGATGACGACGTGCTTCCCGATGAATTGGATGACGACGTGCTTCCCGATGAATTGGACGATGTGCCGGACGATGTGCTTGACGTGGACTGGGACGATGAACTTGAGCTGTCATCCTCAGCGGCAACGCTATCCTCCTTATCAGAATCAGAGGTATCCGTCACCACCGACGATGAAGACGTGCTTCCCGTCGACGGTATCACTACAGAAGACCCGTAGCGAATAGTATATTTTACCACCGCTCCCGTCTCAGCGTTGACCTCTGCACTGCCGTAAAAGTCGCTTGCGGTAAATTCCACATCGTAGAATATTCCGTCGTCATCATTTTCCTGATATACTTTTACGCTGGTGATATTGGCTATTTCATCTCTTACCGCTTCCTCAGCCTCATCTGCGGTCAGTTCAGCAGACGCTCCGCCGTGATCTCTGTCACTTTCCATAGATATTCCCAATATCTGGCCGTTTTCCCTGCTGATATCCACTACATATTCTCTGCCGAGACCGTTGTCCCTGTAGTAGACTTCATATACGTTTCCGTCCCTTTCTGTTTTGATGTATTCGGCTCCCTGAGGTACATAGCTTGTCGCTGTAGTCTGAGCGTCCGCCTTGGATATCCCGGACGTCGTCATGAAAATCACCGTGATCGCTATGGCGGCCACTATTATGGCTGACACCGTGATCAAAACCGTTCTTTTCGTAATCATATCATTTCCTCCTTGAAAAAACTTATATT
>CAYTYN010000001.1:31914-111453 GCA_964442135.1 uncultured Oscillospiraceae bacterium | reverse complement strand
GATCTTCTCGCTTTGTCGGTGCCATAATACATCCCTTAAATTAAAATAAAATGAAAGCTTGGCAGATTTTTAACTTAATTTAAACGCCTGATAAAAGTGAAAGTTTTAATGGATTTTTAATTTTTTTAGTTTATTATAGGAGATGAGAACAGAAAAGGAATGGATATAAATATGAAGCTTTTAATAGTTGAAGACGAAGTACGGCTGTGCGCCACTACGGCAAAATATTTAACCAAGCAGGGTTATACCGTAGATACATGCCACAACGGCTTAGACGCTCTTGATTACATAGAGAGCACTGAATACGATGCCATTGTTCTGGATATCATGCTTCCCGGCCTTGACGGAATATCCGTGCTGAAAAGGATGAGGGCTTCAGGCAATCATACCCATGTGATCCTCCTCACCGCAAAAAGCTCTGTCGAAGATAAAGTCGGAGGTCTGGACGGCGGCGCCGACGATTATCTCACAAAGCCTTTTTCCCTTGAAGAGCTGGCCGCTCGCATAAGGGTCATGATACGAAGGCAGAGAGAGGACCGATCTGACAATACTCTCACCGTAGGCCCCCTGACCCTGGATACGGGAACCAAGCTCGCCTACAGGGACGGGAAGGAGATAAGGCTTACAGCGAAGGAATACGCCATTCTGGAGTACCTTATGCATAACCACGGCATGGTCCTTTCAAGGGATAAGATTCAACAGCACATCTGGAACTACGATTATGAGGGAAGCAGTAACGTGGTAGATGTGTACATCAGAAACCTTAGGATGAAAATAGATGCGGACTTCGAGCCGAAGCTTATTCAGACAATCCGCGGACTTGGGTACGTGATAAAATGATGAAGTGGACTATAGGAAAAAAAATAACCATATTTTACGCAGCGGTCCTTCTCATCTTTACAGCGGCGTTTTTCACCATCATATATTTCTTTGCCGTAAACCAGATAAGGGAAAGCGCCGGAACGCTCCTCGCCGAGGCAATAGACGACGGCTTTGAAAACATAGTATACGATGAGGGACTGATACAGATAACCGACGAATTTCAAACCAACTACCGAGGGGTCGCTCTCATAGTCTATGACCAGTCGGGAGTCAGGGTGATGGGTAGCGAACCTTCCGGATTTCCCATATATACACCCCTTGAATCCGGTCGGTTTCATCTCATAGAGACAAATGCCGATACATGGATGATTTACGATACCCTGATGGTTTACGATAACGGCGTCGGAATATGGATACGCGGCATTTACGACCTGGACATAGAGGTCAGCTCCCTCGGCGCTTTAAGCATAACCATGATGATGGCTGTTCCGGGACTTGTCATAGTAGCCCTGATCGCCGGCGGTCTCATAGCGAGAAAGTCAATGAAACCGGTGACAGATATAACAGAGGCTGTGAGCAGAATAAATGACGGCCACGATCTGTCCGTCCGACTTCCCATGGGTCGTAACAGGGATGAGCTTTACCGGCTTGCCGAAACTCTCAACGCTATGATCGACAGGCTTGAGACTGCTTTTAAGTCAGAGGAGGAATTTACCTCTGACGTGTCCCACGAGCTGAAGACTCCTGTATCCGTCATTCTCGCCGAATGCGAATACGCTCTCATGGCGGCGGACTCCGAAGAAGAATATAGGGATTCCCTCGCCGCTATCCAGGCTCAATGTGTCAGGATGAACTCTCTCATAATTCAGCTCCTTCAGATGTCCCGAACCATAAACACGGATAAGATCATAGAGAAACACAGGATCAATTTATCGGCTTTATGTGAAAGTGTTACTGCTGAGCTGAAGGGGATCGCCTCGGACAAAGGAGTAGCTCTTACATGCATTGTGCAGCCCGCCATATATGTCGAAGGGGACGAAACTCTGCTGGTGCGCATGCTGATAAATCTGGTGACAAACGGGATAAAATACAGGGATACGTCTAAAGAGGAGCCTTTCGTAAGTCTAAGCCTTATTCGCGACGGTGAAGGCATCGCTATAGAGATCTCCGACAACGGCATAGGAATTTCGGAGGCTGATCTTCTCCACGTGTTCGATCGCTTCTATAAGGCGGATAAGTCCCGATCCCATGCGGGCGAGGAAGCAGGTTCGGGCAGCTTCGGTCTGGGACTTTCCATGGTTAAATGGATAGCAGAGGCTCATGAGGGCACTGTCAGCGCAGAGAGCCGGCCGGAGGAGGGCAGCGTGTTTACGGTTAGGCTTGTGGAAGCTGTGGAGCACAGAGAGTAAGAGATTTAAGCTACAGTAAACGATAAAAATCAATTATGTCGTTCGCTATATATCTCGCTTAAAGTTTTACCATCATCTAAAAACACCTCTTGGATTGCTTTATCAGAATTGTCAATAGTTATCTGAAAGTCGCCGGTTTTCTTGCTTTTAAAAAAAGGCAAGGAGTAATAATATGCTGTGATATAAGCCTTTTGGCCTTCTATTTTGACTTCGCTCCGAGCGAAAAATTTAGCGGGATTAGCAGTGGAGCCGTGAATAATGATCGTATTTTCACTTTCTTCTACTTTAAAAATCATCCCGACATTATCAGTTGCATATATTGCAATATTAGAAACAATATAGAAAAATGCAACTAACAAAATACATGTAACACATACTATAAAAATCCACCGACGTTTTAACATACTATATCCTCCTAATATATAAGTGTAGGGTTTTCGTCATATATCACATACAATTTGGATGTTGCCTATTTGGGGAGGGGTTGCGTTATAGTAAATCTTTTCATACCGATACAGCCGGCATTTTTCCTGTAATTGCCCGTATCAATAATACTGTACTTTTCAGCAATGATGATAGTTCATTCAGTTTAGAACCGGTTACCCTTATTTCCCCAAGTGCCGACAGTAACTGACTGCCCTGCGGGTACTGTTAATCCGCCTACCTTAATAGATGAAGTTGATGTATTTTTGAAATGTAGCCAAGCATGCTGACCTACATCGATAGCCAAACCGGAACTTCCTAATGTAGAGTATGTTTCATCTGTAATAATTTGTCAGAATCCGAAGAGGTAAAATGTGAAAACACATTGGTGCATTACATACATTTTACAGCAATTCTCATATCGATACCTTTTTGAGAAATGATTTTTTCTTTATTGTATATTGCTACGAATTTATTGTCAATAAATTTAATAGATTCTTATATTTAATGCGGGAGTGTAACATTTATTAAATTTCCACCGTACTCACCGTACTCACCGGATCTTAATCCAATCGAACAAGTCCGGCGTTTTACACGTCGTAAAAATACTCATGATGTTTTCTTTGCTACAGTGTCCATGCTTAAGAAGACAGTTTATTCAGCTTTTGAGTCATGGGCGAGGCTAAATGACCGGTTAAGGAAGCTTTGTGCGTTTAAGTAAAATTATCTCTGTCGTTTACTATAAGTTATTTACTTTCCTTTGAGGATATAGTATAAAAGAGACGGACGATTTTGCAATATTGAGATAAGAGGTTCTGAACATGAAATATGAAATCAAAGGCGGCACATTTCCCATCGTGATCTGTAATCTTACAGACGGCGAAAAGATGATTACTGAAAAAGGCTCCATGGTCTGGATGAGTCCTAACATGAGAATGGAAACTATCGGCGGAGGAATAGGCAAGATGTTTTCAAAAGCCTTTTCCGGAGAAGCCATGTTCCAGAATATATATACGGCTGACGGAGACGGCATGATTGCCTTCGGCTCCAGCTTTCCGGGTATGATCATACCTATGGAAATAGGTCCGGGAAAGGAATTTATCGTGCAGAAATCCGGTTTTCTCGCCTCAGAGGCCGGTGTGGAGCTTTCCATCCACTTCAATAAGAAAATGAGCACAGGTATTTTCGGCGGTGAAGGCTTCATCATGCAGAGACTTTCGGGAAACGGCATCGCCTTCATAGAGGTTGACGGAGATGTGGTGGAATACCAGCTCAAGGCAGGACAGGACATCTTAGTAGATACCGGAAATGTTCTGGGCTTCGAAACCAGCGTATCCATCAGTATAGAGCAGGTAAAGGGTGTGAAAAACATCATGTTCGGCGGCGAAGGCCTGTTCAATACCAGGCTGTCCGGACCGGGCAGGATATGGCTCCAAACAATGCCCATATCCGAGGTAGCCTCGGCTCTCAGACCGTTCTTACCGTCAGGTAACTGATCCAATTCTGCCAAGAAAACGGCTCCCACAGGTTAAATGTGCCGATGGGAGCCGTTTTTTCATCTTTTCAGTTCTGCCTTGAACCTTTTTATCATGTTTCGCTCAGCTCTGGATACGCTCATCTGGGAAATCCCCAGCTCTCTCGCTATATCTGACTGGGAGCGGTCGTTTAAAAATCGCTCGCGGAATATCACCTTGTACTGATCGCTGAATGTGTCCATCACCTTCTTTATTATGTCGGAGGTTTCCACTCTGTCATAGCCCGCCTCATCAAAGCCTGTGTACCTTTCAAGGAACGGACTCTCCCCATCCTCTCCCGCCTCGTCAAAGGTTTTATCCAGAGAATAGGTTCCGTAGGCTTGGGAGCTTTCCAGAGCCTCTATTATCTGCTCCACGGTGTATCCCATATATTCGGCGATTTCCTCCGCCGTAGGGTTTCTCTGATATTTAGCGTAGAGTATTTCCTTACTCTCCTGAACCTTAGAAGCGATTTCCTTTAGCCTTCTGGGAACCTTCAGGCTCCACTGCTTATCGCGAAAATATTTCTTGATTTCACCTAGGATAGTAGGCGTAGCAAAGGAGCTGAACTCAAACCCCTTGGCAGGGTCGAATCTCTCCACGGCGGAAACTAAGGCCATAGCTCCAACCTGATAAAGATCGTCGTATTCCACGCCCTTATTAAGGTATTTTCTTATGAGGATATCAACCATATAGAGGTAATTTTCCACTATTTCGTTTCTCTTTTCAATAGTCGGGTTGTCTCTGTACTGTTCGAACAACTCGTTCTGATCAATCATAACTTTTTCCCCATTTTAACGAATTTATGGCCTGCGTCATCTGTTCCGTACTCGACTTCGTCCATCAGCGATTTAATCACGAAAATACCGAGATCTCCATCTGCGGGACAGTTGAGACATGGCTTATTGATCTTTTCGATAGTATGACCGTCGCAATCATCCCTTACCGTAATCTCCATGAATCCCTTATCTACGTCGCACTCTATCATGTATTTATTGCTGAGCCTATCGCTGCCATGGCATGCCACGTTCTTGCACGCCTCTGATACCGCTGTCTTTATATCTTCTGAAGTCTCTATATCAAAGCCTGCCATGGTAGCCATAGATGTTACCGCCAGCCTTACCATTGTAAGATATTCCGGTTTTCCCGGTATTGATATTTTTAAATTATCCATTGTAATTTCTCCCGGTAAAAAAATCCACCTGCACAGTTTTCCTATTCATTATCGTCTTCACGGATGACCTTTGCCATGGATACGATTTTAGCGCCGCCTTCCACCTTCATGATCCTCACTCCCTGAGTAGCCCGTCCTAAGACAGTAACGTCGCTGGCTTTTACTCTGATGATAATGCCGTCTGAATTTATGAGCATTATCTCATCGTCATCGTCTACGACGACGGCTCCTACAAGAGCACCCGTCTTTTTAAACTTAGCCTTATCATAGGTGAGGAGACCCTTTCCGCCCCGCGTCTGTACCTTGTAATCTTCTACATGGGTACGCTTTCCGTATCCGTTTTCTGTAACTACGAGGAGCTGTTGACCCGGTTCTACCAGTTCCATGGCTACCACTTCGTCACCGTCTTCAAGGGTTATAGCCTTCACGCCTCCGGCTATTCTGCCCATCTCTCTGACGTCCTTTTCTGAGAAGCATATGCATTTTCCCTTTTTCGTGACGATGATAATATTGTTGCTGCCGGTAGTCTCCTTTATTCCGATAAGCTCATCACCCTCCTTAAGGTTTATGGCGATCAGCCCGGTCTTTCTGTTAGTATTGAACTGAGAAACAGAGGTCTTTTTTATGATGCCGTGTTTAGTCACAGCAATGAGATAGCGGTCTGTGTCAAAATCGTTGACCGGTATTACAGCCGTGATTCTCTCTCTTTGAAGGAGATTGAGAATGTTTATGGCCGGAGTTCCTCTGGCAGTCCTGGTAGCTTCAGGTATTTCATAGGATTTTATCTGATGTGCCTTTCCCGTATTGGTGAAGAACATCAGGTAGTCGTGGGTAGACGTCATGATGAGATCCTTGACAAAGTCGTTATCTCTCGTCGTCAGTCCCGTTATGCCTTTGCCTCCTCTTCTCTGTGCTTTATAGGTATCGGCCTGAACTCTCTTTATATATCCCAGATGAGTCAGGGTGACCGCTACGTTTTCCTCTTCCACCAGATCCTCTTCGTCTATTTCGCCCTCGTCTTTTACTATCTTGGTTCTTCTCTTATCTCCGAATTTCTTCTTTATCTCTAAGAGCTCGTCCTTTATTACCGACATGAGAAGATGTTCATCCTCCAGAAGAGACTTGTAATACGCGATTCTCTCCATGAGCTCATTATACTCGTTTTCGATCTTCTCTCTTTCCAATCCCTGCAGTCTTGCCAGTCTCATATCCAGTATGGCCTGAGCCTGAACCTCGGAAAGACCGAATCTTTCCATCAGCTTTTCCTTAGCGTCGTTATATGCGCTCCTGATTATCTTGATAATCTCATCGATATTATCAAGAGCTATTCTCAGTCCTTCCAGTATGTGAGCTCTGGCTTCCGCTTTATTCAAATCGAAAACGGTCCTTCTGGTAACCACTTCCTTTTGGAACTTTATATACTCGTTCAGCACGTCGTAAAGGCTCAGCACCTTAGGCTGTCCGTCTACGAGAGCTATCATTATCATGCTGTAGCTGTCCTGAAGCTGAGTGTGCTTATAGAATCTGTTAAGGGTCACCTGAGGATTGGCGTCCCTCTTAAGCTCTACGACTATCCGTATTCCTTCTCTGTTGGACTCGTCCCTTATGGCTGAAATACCTTCGACCTTCTTTTCCTTAACCAGCTCAGCCATCTTTTCGATTAGGCGAGCCTTGTTCACCTGATAAGGGATTTCACTGACTACGATCTGAGCGCGTCCTCTGTCAGTTTCCTCAATTTCACATACCGATCTCACTTGGATCTTACCTATACCCGTGGTATATGCGTCCCTGATTCCGCTTTTTCCAAGAACCAGAGCGCCGGTTGGAAAATCAGGTCCTTTGACGATCTTAACCAGATCCTCCACAGTGGCCTTCGGATCGTCAATAAGCTTTACAGTCGCATCTATTACCTCGCCCAGGTTGTGAGGCGGTATGGATGTAGCCATACCTACGGCGATACCGTTGGAACCGTTGACGAGAAGATTAGGAAAACGGCTCGGTAAAACTACCGGTTCTTTTTCTTCGCCGTCAAAGTTATCCCTGAAATCTACGGTATCCTTATCTATATCCCTCAGCATCTGAAGGGCGTAAGGGGACATTCTGGCTTCCGTGTAACGCTGAGCGGCTGCACCGTCTCCGTCTATGGATCCGAAATTTCCGTGGCCGTCTACCAGCATATATCTCTGTGAAAAATCCTGAGCCATTCTTACCATGGCATCATATATGGAGCTTTCACCGTGAGGATGATATTTACCCATTACCTCGCCGACTATACGGGCCGACTTCTTGTGAGGCTTATCGGGGGTAACTCCCAACTGGCCCATGCCATATAATATCCTTCTGTGTACAGGCTTAAGGCCGTCCCTCACGTCAGGAAGGGCGCGGCCTACTATGACGCTCATAGAATAGTCGATATATGACTTCTTCATCTCATCATATATCTCATGTTGTTCTACTCTGGTATCTTCGAAATTGTTAGACATATTACCCTCCCTTCCTTAAATATCAATTTCCGCATACTTGGCGTTTTCTTCTATGAATTTCTTTCTCGGCGGGACCTTATCTCCCATTAGGACTGTAAAAATCTCATCGGCGGCTGCAGCGTCCTCCAAGGTTATCTGAATGAGAGTCCTGTTATTGTAGTCCATGGTAGTTTCCCACAGCTGATGGAAATCCATCTCTCCCAGACCTTTGTATCTCTGGATTAAAGGCTTTCCGCCTTTTTTCGAAAGCTTTTCCATCAGCTTATCCTGCTCTCTTTCACTGTACGTATAATACACCTCCTTGTTTCTCTTCGTCATGAAGAGAGGAGGCTTAGCCGCATAGACATACCCGCCTTCAATGAGAGGAGTCATATATCTGTAGAAGAAGGTAAAGAGAAGCGTCCTTATGTGGGCTCCATCCACGTCGGCATCTGTCATTATTATGATCTTGTGGTATCTCAGCTTATTTATATCAAATTCGTCTCCTATACCGCAGCCAAAAGCCGTGATCATGTTTTTGATTTCGTCAGAGTTAAGTATTTTGTCAAGACGGGCTTTTTCTACGTTCAGGATCTTACCTCTCAAGGGCAGGACGGCCTGTCTCATCCTGTCACGTCCCTGCTTGGCGCTGCCTCCCGCAGAGTCTCCCTCTACCAAGAATATCTCAGATTTCGCAGGATCCTTTTCCGAGCAGTCGGCCAGCTTTCCGGGAAGGGATATGCTGTCAAGAACGCTTTTCCTCCTGGTCAGCTCTCTTGCCTTTCTCGCCGCTTCTCTCGCTCTGAATGCCCTGAGACATTTATCCAGTATCACCCTTGCTTCCGAAGGGTGTTCCTCCAAAAAGGCCATAAGGTTTTCACTGGTGGAGGTTTCTACGAATCCTCTAATCTCGCTGTTTCCCAGCTTCGCTTTAGTCTGACCTTCGAACTGTGGCTGAGTCAGCTTTACGGAAATAATTCCCGTAAGACCCTCCCTCACATCCTCTCCTGAAAGTGAGTCGTCGTTATCCTTGAGTATTTTATTCTTTCTGGCGTATTCGTTTAAAACTCTGGTAATGGCTGATTTAAATCCTGCCATGTGAGTTCCGCCTTCAACTGTATTTATATTGTTGGCATAGGAAAGGATCATCTCGCTGTACCTGTCTGTATACTGCATAGCAACTTCCATTTCCATGTCTTCTTTCACCACCTCGAAGTATATAACCTCCTTGTGGAGAACGTCTTTGTTTTTATTTATATGTCTGACAAATTCCGAAAGACCGCCTTCATAGTAGAATTCCTCTTTTTTCTTATCCTCCCTGTTATCGGTAAGGCTTATCCTTATGCCTTTATTTAAAAATGCCATTTCTCTGAGACGATGCTCAAGAGTATCATAGTCGTATACGATATCGTCGAATATCTCAGGATCCGGCCAAAATGTAGTCTTCGAACCTGTCTTCTTCGCAGTCCCTACTGTTTCAAGGGGAGTGATGGTCTTTCCTCTTGAATAATTTTGTCTGTAGACGCTGCCGTTTCTCCTCACCTCCACTTCCATTTTAGTGGATAGAGCGTTGACTACAGAAGCTCCTACTCCGTGAAGACCGCCGGAAACCTTATATCCTTCACCGCCGAACTTACCTCCGGCGTGAAGTACCGTATGTATGACCTCTATAGCCGGTATTCCCAGCTTGGGGTGCTTATCCACAGGCATTCCTCTTCCGTCATCCTCTACGGTTATGGAATTGTCTTTATTTATAGTTACCTTTATGTTTTTGCAATAACCGGCAAGAGCTTCGTCCACACTGTTATCCAGTATCTCATAGACGAGATGATGGAGACCCTTAGGGCCTGTGCTTCCGATATACATTCCCGGCCTTTTTCTTACAGCCTCAAGACCCTCCAGTACCTGAATCTGAGACGCATCATATTTGCTGTTTACCTTAGTTTCAGAGCTCATTTAAAACCTGCCTTTGAATTATTATTTCATCAACAAAACATCAGATATTATATTACATTTTCAGCCAAAAAACAAGTTAATCAGCTGTTATTTGTATTATTTTGATATATTTCATTAAATTTATAAAAAAATCGGCGAAACCGCCGATTTTACTTCTTAAATTATTTAAAATTTCCCTTATATATATTAAATATCTTAGCTCCCTCCAGCTCCCCCAGTATTCTCTCCTCTATCTCCGTAGTGGTGACGAACAGCTGATTGTTCTTAAGAGTCTTTATAAGGTATTTCTGCCTTCTTGAATCCAGCTCGCTCATTACGTCATCGAGGAGTAAAACTGCGTCTTCACCTGTTTCCTCCTTTATGATTTCCAGCTCCGCCAGCTTCAGAGAAAGAGCGCATGTACGCTGCTGGCCTTGAGAACCGAAGCTTCTCATATCGATGTCGTTTACAAAGAAAACTATATTATCCTTATGAGGTCCCCTTGAGGTGGAGCGGTTTTTTACATCCAAGCTGTAAGCCTTCTTTATCCGGTCGTAATAATACTTCTCCTGAGTCTCTCCGTCACCAATTATCTCTATGTCCGGATCGTATGCGACCTTTAAGCTTTCTCCTCCTGTTATGCCGGAATGAATCTTAGAGCTGAAATCGCTGATCTTTTCCACAAAAGCCTTGCGCATCAATATTATGTCCGCTCCGTGTTTTGCCAGCTGAACGTCCCAAAGGTCTAAAATATTATTATCTATATATTCTTCCTTGAGATATGAATTTCTCTGGATCAGTGTCCTCCTGTAATTGGACAGACTGTCGTAGTAGCGAGGTGATATCTGACATAGCTCTCTGTCTATGAATTTCCTCCTCTTTTCCGGTTCGTCCTTTACTATTTTCATATCCTCCGGAGAAAATATGACCGTCATTATGTTCTCCAGAAGCTGGGAGGTCTTCTTCAGCTGTACTCCGTCCTTTTTTATGGATTTTCCGGAGGCTCCCTTTATCCTGACCTCCACCTCCGTATCAGCGTACTCCTTTTCAGCTTTTACTCTTATGAAGGCCTCCTCCTTCCCAAACATTATAAGGTCGCTGTCTCTGGAGGTGCGAAAGGATCTGCCTATGGACGACATATATATGCTCTCGATAAGGTTGGTCTTTCCCTGAGCGTTGTTTCCAAGTATAAGGTTTATCTTCTCATCGAAGTCTACTTTCAGATTTTCATAATTCCTGAAGTTTTTCAGCTCTAATTCAGTGATATACATCAGTCATGCTCTCTGAACTAATTTCCGGTAATCCTTACGGGCAGAATCAGGTACTCATAGGAATTTCCCTCTACCGGCTGCATCAGGCACGGGGTTATTCCGGTGTTGAAATTCATTATAATTTCGTCATCATCTATGGCCTTAAGTACATCTATCATGTACTTGGAGTTAAATCCTATATCGAGATCATCTCCTGTCTTCTGGGCCGGTACTTCTTCGCTTACATTACCTTCCTCGGATCTTGAGGTGATGGTTATAAGATTATCCTTAATGGACAGCTTTATGAGATTGTTTTTTCCTTCTTTTGAGAGTAGGGAAGCCCTCTCTATACTATCCATCAAATCCCTTCTGTCGGCTCTTACCTTTACTAAATTATCCTTAGGAAGGATATCCTGATATCTTATGAAATCGCCGTCGAGAAGCCGAAGAGCTATTCTTACGTTTTCTATAATAAATTCCGCTCTCTTATCGTTTATGATCAGCTTCACCTTAGCTGCCGGATCTGTACCTATGTCGCTTATGATCCTGCTGATCTCATTCATAATCTTAGCCGATATGATGATACTCTTTTCTTCCCGGTTTATCATGGCTTCTCTGGATACAGCCATCCTGTAACCGTCTATGGCTACCATTCTTATCTCATCATTGGTAAGCTCAATGAGTATACCGGTTATAACTCCTTTTGATTCATCTATGCTGGCAGCAAAAGACGTCTTCCTTATCATGGATTTAATAAGCTCAGGATCGAAATCTATGGCGCTGTCTCCGTTTTTTTCACTTTTCATTTCAGGAAACTCGTCGGCAGGCATTCCGACTATGGAAAAACGAGAATTCATGGATTTTATGTTGACCCTTCCATCCGATACCTCTATCTCCACCTCTCTGCCCGGAAGCTTTCTTATTATGTCGCCGAAAAGCTTAGCCTGTACTACAACGCTTCCTTTCTTACGCACTTCTACATTTATGATTTCCTCGATGGTTATATCCAAATCGGAAGCCACCATCTTCAGAGTTCCGTCTTCTTTAGCCTCGAGGAGTATGCCTTTCAGAATAGGTATGGTCGTTCTCGATGTTACGGCTTTCGATACTATGTTAAGGGATCTTGAAAGATCCTGCTGGTCACATTTTAGTTCCATTTTTACCTCCTTACACTTCAGAAAAACGGATTATTGATATATATAAATATAGTAGTAATAGTAATAGAGGGTGTTGAAAAGTTGATAACTCCGACGGATATTGGAATTCTACGATTTATTATCCACATCACAGGTGTGGATAACCATGTGATGCCATGTTGATAATTTTTAATAACTTAATCATTCCTTATGGAGTTTTCTAAAGCCTTCACAGTATTCCTAATCTCTTCATTGGACGATATATCATCCTTTATCTTTCTGCACGCGTACATTACTGTGGTATGATCTCTGTTTCCGAATATGCTTCCTATTCTCACATTGGAATAATCGGTCATTTCCTTACAGAGATACATGGCTATCTGCCTCGGGTATGCTATGCTGTTTTTCCTGCTCTTGCTTTCCAAATCAGATATTTTTACCTTAAAGTATGCGCTGACGGTTCTCTTTATCTTTTCAGGTGTTATGGTTGAGTTGCTGCCGGATATTACGTCGTTTATAACTCTTTTAGCAAAAGCCATGTCTATGTGTTCGTCAAAGCTCTGGGAAAAGCTGATCAGCCGGATGAGAGCTCCTTCCAGCAATCTCACATTGTCAGTAATGTTTTTAGCTATGAGCTTAAAAACCTCTTCCATATCTTCGTCGACTTCTATATCTTCGCCCATTGCTTTCTTTTTCAGAATAGCTATTCTGGTCTCGTAGTCAGGAGGCTGAATGTCCACTACCATGTTCCAGCCGAACCTAGATTTCAGCCGGTCGTCCAGCTTTGTAAGATTCTCAGGCGGTCTGTCGCTGGTAAGGATGATCTGCTTGTTTTCATCGTAGAGCATGTTGAAGGTGTGGAAGAATTCCTCCTGAGTAGCCTCCTTACCTTCCAGAAACTGAATATCGTCGACTATGAAGACGTCGGCCTTTCTGTATTTATCTCTGACCTCGTCCATTTTCTTATTCTGAATGGCTGTTACCACGTCGTTGGTAAATGTCTCAGAGGAGACGAATATTATATTCTTGTCGGTCTTGTGCTCGAGAATATATATGCCGATGGCGTTTAAGAGATGGGTTTTCCCTAAGCCTGATCCCCCGTATATGAAGAAGGGGTTATAGGTATTGGCAGGGTCCTTGGCAACCGCCATAGCGGCACTGGCCGCATATTTGTTGCTTTCTCCCACTACAAAATTATCGAAGGTGTATTTAGGGTTGAATATTTTCTCCTTCATGAAATTTATATTCAGGTTATAAGCCCTCGACGTTCTGTCCTCTGCCCTGAGCATGTTGTCTTCGTTTTTATAGTCTCCCTCGGTTTTAACTACGACCTTGTATTTTATGCCCGTAACATTTTCTAAGCTGGAGGATATCATGCTGGTATATCGCATGGACAAAACGTTGGCTGC
Source organism: uncultured Oscillospiraceae bacterium (assembly GCA_964442135.1). Classification (GTDB taxonomy): domain Bacteria; phylum Bacillota; class Clostridia; order Peptostreptococcales; family Anaerovoracaceae; genus Avanaerovorax. Next base: position 97,919 of record CAYTYN010000001.1, on the reverse strand, counting down.
CACCGTCGAATTAGCGGCCACGTAGGCTACGTTGATATCCCTGTCCAGCTTTTTTAGTGTAGTGGCGAAAAAAAAGCCGTCATATGTGGGCTGTGTGCAGTTCTTCTTTATGTCTCTCAGGACTGATTGCCATATCTTATCTTTATCATTCATCTATCAGTCATCTCTCTTCTCTTCTTCTCCTGTTTGTACATATATTTTAATAAAATGTGTTGAGTAAAACAAGTGGATAATTTAACTTATCCACAGGTTATTACTAAAATTATACACATTTAAATCCTTAATTCAGTTATTTTTCACATAGTTATCCACATATTGTGGATAACTATGTGAAAAAGTGGATTTATCAGGGGATAATACAGTGTGGATATCTTCTTAAAGATATAGTAAAGATTCGGGCAAACCTTGACATAAAATTTGTTCTGCGTTGTTGACACCTGCGGATTAAATAAAGTATAATGGTAGGACATATGTGCGTTGTTGAAATTCAGACTTCGCCGTCTTTTACGTTATTTAGGAGGTAAAAAAATGAAAATGACTTATCAGCCTAAGAAAAGGCAGAGAAAAAAGGAGCACGGTTTCAGAAAGAGAATGAAGACGAAGAGCGGAAGAAACGTTTTAAAGAGAAGAAGAGCTAAGGGCAGAAAGAAGCTCTCCGCTTAGATCAGACTTTCTTTCAATGTTGAAGAAAACAGTACTAAGAGGCAAAAGAGATTTTTCACTGATCTACAGGAAGGGGAAGTCGGTGGGAGACAGGTATGTAGTCCTGTTCTACAGGAAAAACGGTCTCCCGTATAACAGAACGGCCTTTCTTGCCAGTAAGAAAGTTGGCAACAGCGTTAAGAGAAACAGAGCTAAACGATTGATGAAAGAAAGCTACAGACTTACAAGTCTTTCTATTCCTTCAGGATACGACTTTGTATGTATAGCTCGCAATACCATCAATGGCGCGAAATGTCAACAGGTACAGAAATCCCTTGAATCTGTTTTAAAAAAGTCAGGGGTAGTAAAAAATCATGAAATACGTTAGCAGCTTTTTAAAAAAAGTTATGATATTGGCGATAAGGCTTTATCAGAAGTGTATTTCACCGCTTTTTCCCGGAAAATGCAGGTTTTATCCCACCTGCTCTGATTACTTCATACAGGCTCTTAACAAGTACGGGGTGATAAAGGGAAGCCTGTTAGGAATAAAACGAATTCTAAGGTGCCACCCGTTTAATCCGGGAGGATACGACCCTTTAGAATGACGGAGGAAATTTAATGTTAGGAATACTTGCCAGACCTTTTGCTTATCTTCTATCCCTTTTTTACAGTATAACCGGAAATTATGCACTCGCCATAGTGGTTCTTTCCACTTTAGTCAGAGTGGCTATGTATCCCCTCTATAAGAAGCAGATTTTGTCCACGGCGGGCATGGCGGATATGCAGCCTAAGATAAGAGAAATTCAGAGAAAGTACGCCAATGACAGGGAGACTATGAACATAAAAATGCAGGAGCTCTACAAGGAAGAGGGCTTCAGTCCTACAGCCGGATGTCTCCCTATGATCATACAGATGATTGTAATTTCCGGTTTGTTCGGTTTGCTCAGATACCCTCTTACATATCTCGGAAGCGATACTGAAATGGTATTTGCCGTTCACGATTCCTTCCTCTGGATTGAGGATATGAGCCAGCCTGATCTTTGGATACTTCCTATTCTGGCCGGAGTAGCTACCTTCTTTTCGTTCTGGATGTCAGCTCAGAACGGCGCCATGCAGCAGCAGGGCGGAAATGCCATGAATATGATCATGAAGTATCTGTTTCCTATTATGATCCTGTGGCTGGCAAGGTCATATCCGGCAGGACTGGCCATGTACTGGTTTATAAGCCAGTTCGTTCAGATTTTCTTTAACATCAGATTTAACGCTTTGAGAAAAGAGATCAGAGAAGGAAAAGGCGATTCTAAGAAGAAGATTGAAGGTAAAGAGAAGAAATAGATTACTTCGGAGGATATAAAATGGATGTTTCTGAAAAATGGGGAACGGATATAGATACGGCAGTGGATCTTGCCCTGGCGGATCTTAAGGCCACCAGAGACGAGGTTGAAATAACCGTTTTAGAGCAGCCATCCAGAGGATTTTTTGGTATTGGTTCTAAGCTGGCTCTCGTAAGAGTTGAGAGGAAAAAACCTGAACCTGCTCCGGAAGAGAAGAAGCCCGAACCTGAAAAAGCCGCTTTTGAGGGAGGAAAGCCGTCTAAGAAAGAAAAGCATACTCACCGAGATTCCGGCCATCATTCAGGTCATCATAGAAAGAGCGGCGATGAGCACAAGGAGCATAAGAAGGCCGAGTCCACTGCTGTCAGAGAGGACGAAAGCTTTACCCCTGTAGACGAGCACCCTGCACTCACATTCCTTAAGGGTCTTACAGAGCAGATGAATCTGAATATAGACGTTACAGCCAAGACCGACGGTGAGAATATCTATATAGATATGAACGGAAGGGATTCCGGAACTGTGATCGGAAAGAGAGGGCAGACGCTGGACGCCATTCAGTATCTTACCAGCCTCGTCGTGAACAAGGACGGCGGTAAGTATGTAAGAGTTGTGGTCGATGCCGAAAACTACAGAACCAAGAGAGAAAAGACTCTCGAAAGGCTTGCGGAAAGACTTGCCGACAAGGTGGTCAAAACTAAGAGAAGCGTAAGGATGGAGCCTATGAATCCATATGAGAGGAAGGTAATCCATTCTGCCCTTCAGAGTAACCCTAAGGTTACAACCAGAAGCGAGGGTCAGGACCCGTACAGAAGGGTCATAATTGAACTGAAATAATTTTGCGGCCCGCTTTGTCCGAGCGGGCTTTCTATTTGATAATTTTGCGATTAACATTATGGATTACGAAACTATAGCCGCGATCGCAACTCCTGCGGGGGAAGGCGGTATTGGAATCATTAGAATCAGCGGAGACGATTCCTTTATAATACTGGATAAGGTATTTAGACCCCATTCAGGGACTCGTCTCAAGAACAGGATGCTCACATACGGTCACATCGTGGATCCTGACGACGGCTCCGTGGTAGATGAGGTTTTAGCGGTTTTCATGAAGGGACCGAAAACCTATACTGCCGAAGATGTGGCGGAGATCAACTGCCACGGAGGAATAATTCCCTTGAAAAGGGTGTTGTCCCTGGTTCTCAGGTGCGGAGCCAGACTGGCGGAGCCGGGAGAGTTTACAAAGAGAGCTTTTCTGAACGGCAGGTTAGATCTTTCACAGGCTGAGGCGGTAATCGATATCGTAAGAGCTAAAACGGACAGGTTTTTCGACGCGGCCATGGATCAGCTGGAGGGCCTTCTTTCGAGGAAAACCAGAGCCATAGGGGATAAGGTAATGGATATCCTGGTAAACATGGCTGTAAACATAGATTATCCCGACGAAGACATAGAAGAGCTGACATATGACAAGCTGGAAGGGGATCTGAATTCGGTCATATCAGATATTGAAATCCTCCTTTCCGGTGCGGGAAAAGGCAGGCTCCTGAGAGAAGGAGTTTCCATAGGAATAGTGGGAATGCCCAACGTGGGAAAATCCTCCCTGTTAAACTGCTTGCTTAGAGAGGCGAGAGCTATCGTCACGGAAATACCCGGCACTACCAGGGATACCATCGAAGAGTACATGAGCATAAAGGGCATACCTGTAAAGATTACCGATACGGCCGGAATCAGAGCTACCGATGACAGAGTCGAGAAGATAGGTATAGAGCGATCAAGGAGGATACTGGAGGAATCGGATCTGGTAATATTCGTCGCTGACGCCAGCAGAGAACTGGAGCCTGAGGACATGGAAATAATGGGAGCGTTAGATAGTGAAAGCTCTCTGATACTCTTAAACAAGACAGATCTGGATATAGTGACGGATGTAAGAGATATCGAGGCTTATGCTCACGGCGTCAGAATAATAAAGACCTCTCTCATATCCGGAGAGCAGACAGACGCCCTGGAGGAGGCCATATACCATATGGTCAGCGGAAAGACAGAGCAGTCGAAGGATGGGAGCCTTATAACCGGTGTTCGTCACGAAAATGCCTTGAGGGAAGCTCTTTCTTCCGCAAGGGACGCTCTTTCCGCGGCTGAAGACAGACAGCCTTTGGAGCTTATAGAGATAGATGTTTCCGACTGCAGGAATTCTCTCGGCGCCATAACGGGGGAGACTTCTTCAGGCGACGTGATAGATCAGGTGTTCAGCAGATTTTGTCTGGGTAAATAAGGGATCCGATATGGAAAGAATACTAATGGGTACATACGATGTGGCGGTAATAGGCGCGGGACACGCGGGATGTGAGGCTGCTCTCGCAGCCGCCAGGATGGGAAAGAAGACCATACTTTTTTCCATGAACCTGGAAGCTGTGGCTATGATGCCGTGCAACCCTTCCATCGGAGGAACGGGGAAGGGACATCTGGTTCGGGAGATCGACGCTCTCGGCGGAGAGATGGGGATTAACATCGACAAAACCTTCATACAGAGCAGAATGCTGAATACAGCCAAAGGGCCGGCTGTACACTCTTTGCGCGCTCAGGCGGACAAAAACAGATATCACATAGAGATGAAGAAGACCTTGGAGAACCAGGAAAATCTTCATCTCAGACAGGAAGAGATAACGGAAATACTTGTAAAGGAAGGAGCCGTCAGGGGCGTAGTCACTAAAACTCACACCTGCTATGAAGCGAAGGCCGTAATAGTGGCCACCGGCACATTCCTGAGGGGTAAGATATTTATCGGCGACAGCTCTTATATGAGCGGCCCTTCCGGGCTGGCGCCGTCTGTAGAGCTTGCCGACAACCTGAGGGAAATGGGTCTCTCCCTTCGCAGGTTCAAGACGGGAACTCCTGCCAGAGCCTTAGCTTCCACCTTCGATTATTCTAAGATGATCGAACAAAGGGGAGATGAGAAGATAGTGCCTTTTTCTTTCATGCACGAGCTTCTCCATAAGGACCAGATATCATGCTGGCTTACCTACACCAATGAAGAGACCCATCGAGTGATAAGGGAGAACTTTCATAGATCGGCTCTCTTCGGCGGTCAGATAGAGGGAACCGGTCCCAGGTACTGTCCGTCCATAGAGGACAAGGTGAACAGGTTCGCGGACAAAGAGCGTCATCAGCTGTTCATAGAGCCGGAAGGACTGGATACTCAGGAGATGTACATCCAAGGAATGTCGTCAAGCCTTCCGGAGGATGTCCAGAGAGATTTCTATCACACCATAGCAGGGCTTGAAAATATCGTCATTACCAGACCGGCATATGCCATCGAATACGACTGCATAGATCCCCGGGAGCTTAAGCTGAATCTGGAGACGCGGAGGATATCGAGACTTTTCTGTGCCGGACAGTTTAACGGAAGCTCCGGTTACGAGGAAGCTGCGGCGCAGGGTATCATGGCGGGAATCAACGCCGTGCTGGCAATAAATGGAAAAGAACCCTTCGTCTTAGGCAGAAATCAGGCATACATCGGCGTTCTCATCGACGACCTGGTGACTAAAGGAACTAACGAACCCTACAGGATAATGACCAGCAGAGCGGAATACAGGCTGGTTCTGAGGCAGGACAACGCCGACTGGCGTCTTACGGAAAAGGGCTACGAGGTGGGTCTCGTTACAGAGGACAGATACCGGCGATTCATGAAGAAGAAGGAGGAGCTGTCCTCAGAGATAAAGAGGCTGGAAGGCACAAAGCTGTCTCCGACGGAGATCAACGGCTTTTTGGAAAAGGCCGGCAGCTCATCTGTTTCAGGAGCAGTCACACTGGCTGAGCTCCTTCGCCGGCCGGAGGTCACCTACGAGGGCCTGAAAGAGGTAGATCCCGATAGACCTGACCTCTCGTATCACACCGTGAGCCAGCTGGAGGTCATGATAAAGTACAGCGGTTACATAGAAAAGCAGATGAGGCAGATCGAGAAGTTCAGAAAGCTGGAGGATAGGAAGCTTCCTGAGGATATAGACTATATGAGCATGGATGGACTTCGCATAGAGGCGAGACAAAAGCTTGACGCCATAAGACCGGTATCGGTGGGACAGGCCTCGAGAATTTCAGGGGTATCACCTGCGGATATAAACGTTCTTCTCATACACCTTGAAAAGCTGCGCAGAGGAATCAGGAGAGACAGCTGATGGATGACAGAGAAAAATGCACCTCCCTTCTACGGGAAAAAATCGATGAAATGGGATTTGCCGAAGGTCCTGAGATCGCCTCGAAGCTGGTGGAATACATGGAAGGGATTCTGGACCGGAACGAGAGAGTAAACCTTACAGCCATAAAAGACCGGGACGAATTCTTGATAAAGCATTATCTCGACAGCTTTGAGGCTGCTCTGCTGCCGGAATTTAAGTCAGCTTACCGGATCATAGATGTGGGAACGGGAGGAGGCTTTCCGGGAGTGCCTCTGGCCGCCCTATGTCCCGAGAAGGAGTTCATACTGGCGGATTCCCTGGCAAAGAGGCTGAAGATCATAGACGCGCTGGCTGAAAAATGCCATATAGAAAACATATCCACTGTTCACGGCAGAGCGGAGGATCTGGGCAGGAAGCCGGAATTCAGAGATTCCTTCGATCTATGCGTTTCCCGAGCCGTAGCATCGCTGCCGGTTCTGCTGGAATACTGTCTTCCCTTCGTCAAGGTGGGAGGAACCCTCATAGCCTACAAAGGCCCTGAAGGAAGGGAAGAGATCGAGTCGTCCCGTTCAGCTCTCGAGAAGCTGGGAGGGAAGGTGGACAGAATTGTCGATTGTTCGGTAGGAGAACTGAACCATATTTTGATCGTAATCAAAAAAGAAACACCCACACCGAAGGCCTACCCGAGGAAGGCCGGAACGCCTTCGAAAATGCCCCTCTAGAGCAGAAAACAGCTGTCCTTGGGAGATGTTTCACGTGAAACATCTCTGTTTTTTTGTAAAACTGTAGCAAAATATCAGGGACTGTTATATAATATTCGAAGGAGATTTTATATACAACAGGAGGTACAAAATTGGGAAAGTCAATCGCTATATTTAACCAAAAGGGTGGAGTAGGGAAGACCACCACTAACATAAATCTCGCCGCCAGCCTAACTCTCAAAGGTAAAAGAGTACTCATGCTGGACATAGACCCTCAGGGAAATACTACCAGCGGAATAGGAATACAGAAGCGTGATCTGGAATATACCATGTACGACCTTATGGTAGAGGAGGATTTCGATACAACAAAAGCGATAATTCATACGAATGTGGAAAATCTGGATATAATACCCGCCAGTGTGGATTTGGCAGGCGCCGAAGTGGAACTGGCCCAGGTGAAGGGCAGGGAAAAAAAGCTGAGAGCGGCAATGGACGCCATAAAGGACAGCTACGACTATATTTTCATCGACTGCCCGCCTTCTCTGGGAATTTTAACTATCAATTCCCTTACAGCGGTGGAAAGCGTCCTAGTGCCTATTCAGTGTGAATTCTACGCTCTGGAGGGAGTGAGTCAGCTGGTAAGCACCATCGAGCTGGTAAAGAAGAGCCTGAATCCGAAGCTGGAGATCGAGGGCGTAATACTGAGCATGTTCGACGGGAGAACCAATCTTTCCATTCAGGTGGTACAGGAGGTAAAGAAGTATTTCGGCTCTAAGGTTTATTCCACAGTAATACCGAGAAATATAAGGCTTGCGGAGGCTCCCAGCTTCGGTATGGCTATTACGGAATACGATCCCAATTCAAGAGGAGCTGAGGCATACATCGAGTTTGCGGAAGAATTTCTCAGGCGGGAGGCTGAGTAGACGATGGCAAGGCAGAGGAAGAGCGGACTGGGAAGAGGATTGGACGCCCTTATAGCGGACACCGTTCCTGTAAACAGGGAGGACGCCGAAAAAGACGGCCAGAGCTCCCCGGAGGAAAACGCAATAATATACGTAAATATTAACGACATAAGACCGAACAAGGATCAGCCGAGAAAGAAGTTCGACGAAGAGAGGATAAAGGAGCTCGCCGATTCCATAACAGAGCACGGAATAATCCAGCCTCTGGTGGTTCGTAAAAAGGGAGCTTTTTACGAGATAGTGGCAGGCGAGCGGAGATGGCGCGCTGCAAGAGCCGCGGAGCTTACTCAGGTGCCGTGTATCGTTCGGGAGTTTACCGACGAGGAGAACATTGTCGTAGCAATCATCGAAAATATGCAGCGGGAGGATTTGGATCCTATAGAAGAGGCGCTGGGGATAAACCAGATGATAAAAACCTATGGATTTACTCAGGAACAGGTAGCGAAGAGCGTGAGCAAGAGCAGACCGTACATAACCAACGCTCTGAGACTTCTCAAGCTTCCGGAGGAGATCAGGCAGATGGTCTCTGAGGGGAAGATCACAGCAGGTCACGCCAGAGCTGTAGTAAGCGTACCTGAGCCGGAGAAACAGATCGAGATTACGGAGAGAGCATGGAAGGAGGGCCTGTCTGTAAGAGATGTGGAAAAACTGGTGATAAAGCTGAACAGGCCGAAGAAGAGAACGGCAAAGGACGCAAAGAGTCCGGATACAGTCAGGGTCGAAAATGACCTGAGAGAGATATTCGGTACCAGAGTAATCATCAACACCACCGGAAAAAAAGGCAGGATTGAAATAGAATACTACAGTGACGACGAGCTTAACAGGATCATAGAACAGTTGAAAACTGTGGGAAATCAGCATATGTTTCACGTGAAACCCATATAAAATAAGCGAAAGGTTAATGGGAAAAAATTACAAATCACCCCTTGACCTTTCTTGCTGTAGGTTGGGGCACGGAAAATAATACACAAAAACAACACCTTGAGAGAAGAGGCTCGTGGTATAATTTGAGTTACCGTTTATGATTCCGGAGACGGGATCAGGTAACGATATGCGAATGGATGTTAACTGAAGAGGAATGGATATGTCAGAAGTTATTATAGAAAAACTATCTTCTTTAGATGTTCCGCTTCCGATCTGTGAAGTAAATTCCAAAGGAAAAATCACTAAGGCCAATGAAAACATTGGAGAGGTATTCATATACAGCGGTATAACAGACAGCGACTTTTTTGCCGTTGCCGGAGTTAAGCTGCCCCAGCTGGCAGAAGCGGCGGAAGGCAAAAGGGTTCTCGTCAACAGGAACGGAAAAAACTTCAGGCTTTTGGTCGAGAAGGTGAGGGAGGATGAGGAGACGGTATACCGGGTTTTCTTCATAGACGACACCGCCTTCGAAAGTCTGAAAGCTAAATACGATGATGAGAAGATATGTGTATGCCATGTGAATATAGATAATTACGACGAGGTGATCGCTAACGTATCTCCGGAGATAGGCATGGCCATAGCGGCTAAAATAGATTCCATTGTGAGGAAATGGTTCGCTAAATTCGAGGGTTCGGTCACCAAGGTACAGAATACATCGTACATGAGCTATATTCATCACATGTACGCAAAGCAAATAGTGGACAGCAGGTTCAATATTCTGGATGAAGTGCGGGAGATAGAGACTAAGGCTGACTTTCCCGCCAGTCTGAGCATCGGACTGGGTATAGGAGGAAGGAACGTCCTTGAAACAGAGGAGTTCTCCTTAGCGGCTTTAGAGCTGGCCCTTGGAAGAGGAGGAGATCAGGCCGTCGTTAAAAACGGCGGTAAAATACAGTATTACGGCGGTAAGAACCAGACCGTAGAGAAGGGGAATAAAGGGAAATCACGTATAGTCGGTCACGCTTTGACTCAGCTCATAAACCAGTCTAACCAGGTTTTCATCATGGGACACAAGGCGGCGGATATGGATGCTTTCGGCTCATCCTTAGGTATTTACAGGATGTGTGCCATAAACGGTACGGAAGCTCACATAGTGATAGACGAGGTGACAGACTCCCTCCACGCCATATTCACCCAGGCAAAGAGTACGGAAAACTACAGCTTTATCTCTACGGAGAGGGCAAAAAAGATGATAACCAAGGATACTCTGCTGGTTATTTTAGATACACACAGGCCGAGCTTTCTGGAAAAGCCTGAGCTGTTAGACCTGACGGAAAGAATAGTGGTTATAGATCATCATAGGAAAGCGGCAGACAGCATAGAAAGAACAGTTTTGTCATACATAGAGAGCTATGCGTCCTCTACGGCGGAGCTGGTTACGGAAATGCTTCAGTACACAGGAGGTAAGAAAACCCTTATAAAGCTGGAGGCTGAAGCCCTTTTGGCGGGAATGTATATAGATACCAATAGATTCGCCGTAAAGACCGGGGTGAGAACCTTTGAAGCCGCAGCTTGGCTGAGAAGATCCGGAGCCGACACCACGGAGGTAAAGAGGCTGTTCCAGACCGATCTGGAGGATTTCAGGATCAGAGCCAAGTGCATAGCCGCAGCTGAGTTTTACGATAACGGTGTGGCTGTGTCCGTGTGCGAAGGTAATAATCAGGATGCTCAGGTGATAAATGCCCAGGTAGCGGATGAGCTTCTGAATATAAAGGGGATTAAGGCGGCCTTCGTTGCGGGAAGAAGCGACAGAGGGAAGACATGCGTCAGCGCCAGATCTCTGGGAGAGGTCAATGTGCAGATCATAATGGAAAAGATCGGCGGAGGAGGACACCTGACTACGGCGGGAGCTCAGGTGGGTTGTTCTCCCGAGGAAGTCATAGAGAAAGTACGAAAGATGACTGCTGACATATAGGCAGGTTTGGAGAGAGAAAAAATGATAGTAATACTTAAGAGAGATGTAAAGGGAACGGGAAAAGCCGGAGAAGTGGTAAAGGTCAGCGACGGCTACGCGCGAAACATGCTGATCCCTAAGGGATATGCGGTGGAGGCCACAGAAGGCAACGTTCGCAGTCTGGAAAAGCAGAAGGCCATCATGGCTCAGAAGGCAGCGGAGGAGAAAGCCGCCGCGGAGAAGCTTGCGGCTGAGCTGGCGGAAAAGAAGGTGGTCATAAGGTCTAAAGCCGGAGAAGGGGGAAGGCTTTTCGGCTCTATTACGTCTAAGGATGTGGCCGACGCCGCCTCTGAGCAGCTGGACGTCAATATAGATAAGAAGAAGATTCAGATAAACGGAGCCATCAAGCATATCGGCCGCTTTGACGTGGAAGTAAAGCTCTACCAAGGGGTTAAGGCAACCCTCAGCGTGGAAATCACAGAAGAGTGACAGGCGGTAGGATCACGGCAAAAGGGGAGTGAATCATGGCAAAATCAGAGCGAATACCTCCACACAATAAGGATGCCGAGCAGTCAGTGCTCGGCGCCGCTATGCTGAGCAGAGACGCCTTGTCGGAAGTCCTTGAGATCGTAAGGCCTGAGGATTTTTACGATCCTGCCCATAAGGAAATATTCAGCGTCATGGCAGATCTGTTCAGAGAAAGTGTGAACGTAGATATAGTAACGGTATGTGATGAGCTTAAGAAGAGGAATTCCCTGGAAGCGGCGGGAGGAAGGGTCTACGTGGCGTCTCTGGCGTCAGAGGTACCGTCTGCGGCCAACGGAGCGGGCTATGCCAAAATAGTGGCGGAGAAGTCGTCTCTCAGAATGTTGATAAACGCCTCTGACGACATAAGAGAGAAGGCCTTTGGAGAAAGCAGCGATCCGGCAATCCTCTTAGACCATGCGGAGCAGAAGATCTTCGAAATAGGTCAGCGAAGACAGAGCCGGGATTATCTGCCCATATCAGAGGTACTCGTAGAGAACATGGAAATAATAGACAGGGCTATCCAGGCGGAAGGAGGGATTACCGGCCTGACTACCGGATATCGGGAGCTGGATCGGGAAACCACGGGACTTCAGAAATCCAATATGATAATAATAGCCGCCAGGCCTTCCATGGGGAAGACGGCCTTCGCCCTGAACATCGCCCTTAACGCGGCGAAAAAGGCCAAGGCTACGGTGCTCATTTTCAGCCTTGAGATGGCGAAGGTAGAGCTGAGCCAAAGGCTTTTGTCCATGGAATCTAAGGTCGAGATGCAAAAGCTTAAGACGGGAGACATTAAGAGCAACGATTGGGAAAGTCTGGCTCTTGCCTACGATTCCTTGGGAACCACCAACATATACATAGACGACACTCCGGAAGTCAGCATATTGGAGATGAAGAACAAGTGCAGGAGGCTTAAAACGGAAAAGGGTCTGGATCTCGTCATCGTGGATTATCTTCAGCTCATGCATGGAGACGGCAGCAGCGATAACAGACAGCAGGAGATAAGCACCCTTTCCAGACAGCTGAAGCTTTTGGCCAGAGAGATGGACTGTCCTGTGATCGTACTTTCCCAGCTTTCCAGAGGGCCGGAGCTGAGAGGGGATCACCGACCGGTTCTGTCAGATCTCAGGGAATCGGGAGCCATCGAGCAGGACGCGGACATAGTTATGTTTCTCTACAGAGACGAGGTCTACAACGAAAATACCGATAAGCCGGGCATATGCGAAGTAAACATAGCCAAGCACAGGAGCGGAGCTGTGGGAAGAATAGAGCTTTCATGGGTATCTCGGTACACTATGTTCAGCGATAAGGCGTAGAAGAGGATAATATGAATTTTTCGAGAGAAAAGGGCAGAGATATATATCTTTTGGATACGAGAATCGATAATCTCTTCATAGGTGAATACATGCCTATGGCCTCCGGCGACTGTCTAAAGGCATACATATACGCCCAGATGTGTGCGGAGCATGGACTGGATATTTCTGACGAGCTTATGGCTTCCCAGCTTGGCGTCAGCATAGATAAGATAGCGCAGGCGTGGGAGTTTTGGGAATCGGTGGGTGTGCTCAGGAGAAGAAGGGGCGCGGACGGGGAATACCGAGTGGAGCTTTTGAACCTGAGGGAGCAGTTCTATCACGAGCCGGCTCAGGACGAAAACAGTAAAGACGGAGACGGTAAAGGGGATACGGTAGATGAGGACATAAGGAGGATGTATCAGGATGTAGAGGCCGACTTGGGAAGAAGTCTGTCGTCCTCAGAGCTTCGTGAGATAGCAGAGTGGATAAGCGAGATAGGCGCTTCCCCCCATGTGATATCGGCAGCGGTGAAGTACAGCCTGTCCAGGAAGAAGGACAACATCCGGTATATCGGAAAGATAGTCCGCAGCTGGACGGAAAAAGGGCTGACCACAGAGGAAGACGTGGAAGAATATCTGTCTGACACGGACGACCGTTACGGCAGATACCGGACAGTCATAAAAATGCTCGGTCTGTCGAGAAACCCCACTGAGTTCGAGATGAACATGATGGACGTGTGGTTCGACGAATACGGACTTTCCATGGAAAAGGTTCGGGAAGCGTGCTCCAGAACTACGGGCATATCCAATCCTAATTTCAACTATATAAATAAGATCATACGTAATTGGAAGGAAAGGGCGGATGAAACAGGTATGGACGTAAACGCCCATACTACGGTAACCACATCTGTCCTGAACAGATTCTACGACTATCTCAGAGAGAAGAAGGCGGAAGAAGCGAGAGAACGTCTTGAAGAGGTGTATGAGAAAATACCTGAAATAAAGAAGATAGATGATGAGATGAGTTCCATCGGCATAAGGCTTTCCAAAGCCATCATCCGAAAAGAATCCGGGGAGGACACCGGAGAGCTGAGGCAGAAAATGGATACCTTACAGGCAAACAGAGCATATCTGTTGGCTGAGAACGATTTTGACATAGATTACACAGAGATAAGATACGCCTGCCCTAAATGCAACGACACCGGTATCAATGAGACGGGGGGGCGATGCGAGTGCATACAAAAGCGTATTAGAGAGGCTGAGATATGGCAGAAAGAAAACGGTATCAGAAATTAATAGACATGGGAGCGGATTTAATCGATAAAAACGATGAATTCTGGCCCAAGGTATACAAAAAAAGCGGGAAGATATTATCCGTCACGGTGGACATAGGCGCGGCCTTAATCGACAAAAACGATGAATTCTGGCCCAAGGTATATAAATTAGGCGAAAAAGGGGTATCCATCATAGTGGACACAGGAGCTGCTATCGTAGACAAGTACGATATCTTCACCCTCTACGCCCAGCGTTTCACTCTGAAGGTAAGATACCATGTTGCCAAGTTCACCCACGAGAAACGGGTGATGATAGGGAAATACAGGAATCAGATCCTGACCTATTCCGCAGAAGCCTTGCTCGTAGCTGTAGCGGTGGTAGCCGTGTATAATCACTTCTTGTGCTACGAATACAGCTATAACGGAAGAGTGATGGGATACGTTTCCGAACAGGAAAGCGTCTTAGTGGTGCTGGATATGGCCAGCGAAGAGCTGTCGGCCGAGTACGGATCCGATGTTAAGATAGAGAGCGACTCCAACATCACCTTCAAAAGGGTGTCCGCAGTCCAGAAGACCATCGACAGTGAAGACGACGTTCTGAAGAGATTCACGTATATGGCGGATGTGAAGACTACAGGGTACGCTATATACGTCAACGACGTAAGATACGCCATACTGAGCAGCGTAGGAAACGCCAGTGAAGTGCTGATGGATATACAGGACTACTATCTGTCGGATTCTGAGCGGACTCAGTATACATATATAGGATTCAAAGAGACTATTCAGATAAGAGAAGAAGAGGCCGATATCGTATCCATAAGCAGTGTGGATCAGGCTTTTGAATTGCTTATAAACGGCAGCAGGAGGGCGGAGACCTATACCGTCCAGAGCGGGGATACCTATGATGAAATATGCGACAGCTTCGGAATCACCATGGATGAGCTAAAGTCCATGAATCCGGACCTGGACGAATCCACACCGACGGAGGGAGATGTTCTTATTACGAAAATAACCACCTCGGCGCTGACAGTGGTTACAGAAGAGACTACCCAATACACAGAGGTGATAGAGTATGAGACGGTATGGCAGGAAGATGATTCCATGTACGAGGGTGATTCAAGGGTTGCCCAGGAAGGGGAAAACGGAAAGCGGATCGTAACGGCGAAGATCGTAAGGGAGAACGGGGAGATTACGGAGCAGGAGGAAGTAGACTCCGAAATCGTACAGGAGGCTGTGACCAGGATAGTCAGGGTAGGTACCAAGAGCGTAACCGCGACAGGCAGCCTGATACTTCCGGTTTCCGGCTATTCAATAACCTACGGATACGGATATCGGTGGGGAAGCCTTCACGAGGGTGTGGATATACCGGCTCCTACGGGAACCTCTATAAGAGCATCTGACGGCGGAACGGTGATCAGAGCAGGTTGGTACGGAGCGTACGGTCTCTGCGTCGATATAGATCATGGCACAGGTCTTGTGACCAGATATGCCCATTGCAGCAGCATAAGCGTATCCGTAGGCCAAAAGGTAGGTCAGGGACAGATTATAGCTCTTGTAGGAAACACCGGACGGAGCACCGGATCTCACTGCCACTTCGAAACCAGATTGAACGGGGTTGCGGTAAATCCGATGAACTACCTGTAACAGATAAGACGAGTACAGGGACGGAGATAAGCATGGAAAGAACAGTACGAAGAAGGAAAAAAAGGAGAATAAATCCGGTCAGACTGATATTCACTGTAGTGGTGGTGACTCTCCTGTCTCTGTCGGCAATGTCTGTGAAGAACATAATCTCTCTCTACAGGGAGAACAGGGAGCTTACCGAGCAAAACGCTGAGCTTGAGGAGGAGAAGAGCCAGCTCCAAAACGAGCTTGATAACGCGGATGATCTTGAATATATAGAAGAGCAGGCCCGGCAGCAGCTTAGAATGGTCAAGCCGGGAGAAGTGCTCTATATAATAGGAGAAGAGGGGACGAAAGTGGGAGAAAGTATCGCAGACGACAGCGGAGAGGATGATGAGTAGACCGAAGATAGAGCAGGTGCTCATAGTAGAGGGCAGGGACGATACCTGTGCCGTAAATCGAGCCGTGAATGCTGTGACCATAGAAACTCACGGGTTCGGAATGTCGGAGGAAATGTGGAAGAGAATAGATAGAGCCTACAGGACGAAGGGAATTATCATTCTGACGGATCCGGACAGAGCCGGAGAGAATATCCGCCGGAAGATACTCCGGCGCTATCCTGACGCAGGACAGGCCTTCCTGCCCAGGGATAAGGCCATGAAAAAAAGTGATATCGGCGTTGAAAACGCCGACCCATGTGATATAATAGAGGCTCTGCAAAAGGCTCTTCGAAATATGGAAGCCGCTTCCGAAAAAAAAGAGGATCAGTTTACTGTGAAGGACATGGAAAGATTCGGCCTGTCAGGAGGATCGGGAGCTTCTGAAAGAAGAGCCCGTCTGGGAGAGGCTCTGGGCATAGGCTATGGGAATGGAAAAATATTCCTGAAGAGACTGAACAGCTTCGGCATAACGAGAGACGAATTCGAGAAAAAGGCCGGTGAGACCCAGTGAAGCTCTATTCGCCGGAAACCATAAGAGAGATGAGGGAAAGGTATGGCTTTCAGCTTTCAAAGAGTCTGGGTCAGAATTTCCTTACGGATAAAAATATAGTGGACGCGATAATCGACGCTACGGACATAGGAAGTGACGATCTCGTCATAGAAATAGGTCCGGGCATGGGAGTTATAACGGCAGAGGCCGCGGCGAGAGCAAAAAAAACAGTAGCAGTTGAGATAGACAGGAGGCTGATCCCTATTCTGGAGGAGACCCTTAAGGAGTTCCATAACGTAGAGATCATTAACGCCGACGTGCTTAAGACCGACCTGAACGGAATAATCGAAAGAGAAGGCTTTAAGACCGCCAAAATCATCGGAAATCTTCCTTACTATATCACTACCCCTATCATAATGCATCTGCTGGAAAAGGGGATTCACGCAGAGAGCATTACCGTTATGATGCAGAAGGAGGTAGCTGACAGGATACAGGCGTCCCCCGGAGGAAAGACCTGCGGGGCTATAACCGCAGCTGTAAACTATTACTGCACTGTGACAGAGGTTGCCAGGGTTCCGAGAACTGTATTTGTACCGGCTCCCAAGGTGGATTCCACGGTACTCCGTTTTGACTTGAGGAAGGAAAAGGAAGTAGATCTCGACGACGAGAAGCTTTTTTTCAGATGCATAAAGGCAGGCTTTGGCCAGAGGAGGAAGACCCTTTTAAATTCCCTCGGAGCCGCGTGCTCTCTTACGAAGGAACAGATAGGGGAATGCCTCGACAGAGCGGGGATCAATCCGTCGAGAAGGGCGGAAACCTTAAGTATCAGGGAGTTCGCTGACATAGCGAACAGCATTAGTGAGGTATTGGAGGATTAATTTATGACAAAAGCAAAGGACTTCTACAGTAAATATCTTCATAATCCCTTGTGTTTCTGCGCTGTCTGGGGATTCGTCCTGAACATGGTCATCGAAACGCTGGCGAGGAAGGGAACCGGCGGACTTGAGTTTCTCATTTCCAGTCCGGTGGTTTTCCTGTACAACTCGCTGGTCATCTTTGCCACACTCACAGTTGCTCTGCTTTTCAGGAGAAGAATATTCTTCATAGTGGTCATAAGCTGTATGTGGCTCGCTGTGGGTATAACCAACGGAGTTATCCTTATGGAAAGGATGACGCCGTTTACCGTAAAGGATCTGAGCGCCGTCACCGATGCGGCCACTATGCTGACTAATTACTTCACCATAGCTCAGCTCATAGGGATTGCCACAGGCATCGTTGTAGGGTTAGCCGTCCTGGTCATACTGTGGATAAAGGCTCCGAAGGTGCCTAAGGACTCCATGAATATAAAGCGAAATATTTTAACCGTGGTGCTGGTAATCGGCTTTACCTTCGTTTCGACTGCGGGGCTGATAAGAGTGAACGTCTTGGCTACATTCTTCGGAAATCTGGCGTACGCTTATGAGGATTACGGCGTGCCGTACTGCTTCATAAACACCTGGCTGAACACAGGCATCCAGCAACCGTCGGGATACTCTGAGGAGGCTGTGTTAAGCATATTCAGCGAGGATCAGTATGGAAGCGACGGCACCATGCAGCTGGAGGAAACCGATGTGGATGAGGAATATCCCAACATCATTTTTTTGCAGCTTGAGTCCTTCACGGATCCGGAGCTTTTCAATAACATAGAGCTTTCGCAGGATGCGATTCCGTTTTTCAGAAGCCTGATGGAAAACTATTCTTCGGGCAGCCTTACGGTGCCGGCCTGCGGAGCCGGAACAGCTAACACAGAGTTCGAGGTTATGACCGGTATCAGTGTAAAGTTCTTCGGACCGGGAGAATACCCGTTTAAATCCATTCTTAAGGAGGAGACGGCGGAAAGCATAGCCTATGACCTGAAAAGCTTGGGTTTTTCCACTCACGCCATACATAATCATAGAGCGCTCTTCTACAACAGAAATGAGGTGTTCAGTAACATAGGATACGATACCTATACATCAGTAGAATACATGAGCGACGTATCGAAGACGCCGAGGAATTGGGCAAAGGACGAGAACCTTACGACGCCGATTATGGACGCTTTGGAATCTACAGAGGAAAGAGATTTTATATACACCATTTCAGTGCAGGGACACGGAAAGTATCCTGAGGAGCAGGTAATCGAGGATCCTGAGATTACCGTAACCGACGCTCCTACTGAGGAGATGAAGTGGAAGTACGAATACTATGTGAACCAGATCTACGAGATGGATCAGTTCCTTCAAACGCTGACGGAGGAGCTGGAGGCCTATGATGAGCCGGTGGTGCTGGTAATTTTCGGAGATCACATTCCGGCCCTCGATGTAACTGAAGATTCCTACGATGGAGACGATCTCTATCAGACTCAGTACGTAGTATGGAGCAACTTCGACATGGAAAAGGAGGATATGGACCTTACAACGTATCAGCTGGCCTCTGTGATCTTTGACAGACTGGGCATACACACGGGAACCACCATCAAGTACCATCAGACAGCGGACTGGGATTCAGAGGATTATCTGGACGACCTGAAGATGATAGCATACGATATCCTGTACGGGAACTACTACCTGTACGGCGGAGAAAACCCGTTCGAAGCCACGGACATGAAGATGGGAGTGAAGACAATCAAGATAGATAAGGTGGTGAGCATAGGCGGAAAATACTATATAAAGGGAGAAAACTTTACGGAATACAGTAAGGTCACCCTGAACGGAGAGACGCTCAGCACCATATATCTGGGTCCGAACCTGCTGGGATTATTGGAGGATGTGGATCCTGCGGACGCAAGCGAGATGAAGGTAAGTCAGATCGATAAATCCAGCAAGGAGATCGTCAGCACAACAGAGTAGAGGTACTAAAAGGCTGCGCCGGAATAACGGCCAGCCTTTTAAGGAGGATAACATGGAGGAGTTCAGGATTGAAAGACTGGAGACAGAAAGGCTTATTCTTTCACCCTTTGTGCCCGAGGACGCGGAAGGTCTTTATGAGTACGCCAAGGATCCCGACGTAGGACCTCACGCCGGATGGAAGCCTCACGAAAGCATAGAAGAATCACTGGCCGTAATAAGGGAAATGTTCATGAAAAATGGGGTCTGGGCCATAAGGTTAAAAGGCTCGGACAGGTTAATAGGGAGTATAGGTTTGGAGCCGGACAAGTTTCGGCAGGAATCCGAAAGCCGTGAGATAGGATATTCCCTGGCAAAGGACTGCTGGGGCAGAGGACTGATGCCGGAAGCCGTTCGGGCGGTTCTCGACTACGGTTTCTACAGAGCCGGACTGAAGCAGGTAGGAATCTGCACAGGACCTGAGAATAAGAGGTCTCAGAGAGTTATAGAAAAGGTCGGATTTACATATGAGGGTACCATAAGGCGGGCGTACAGGATATACACAGGCCATTGCAGAGACTCCCTTTGCTATTCCATGCTGAAGGAGGAATGGGATAGGATCAGATCTGGGCGGCAGCCTTTTTCATAGAGCAGTGAGAAAAAGGGAAGACTTATTTCAGGCCTTCCCTTATGTACGACTTCAGGCTTGATACGGAGATCTTATGGAGGCAGCACTTCCCAAACCTTTTCGGAACGATAACGCTGACCTGATCGTGGAAAACCTTTTTATCCAAGACAGCAAGCTCATATATATCATCTGCCGTACAGGGACAGGCAGTGTCGAAGCCTAACTGCTTCAATATGCCGGAAAGCTCGCCGCTTATGTCATTCTCTGTGAGACCGAAGTTAAAGGCGGCCTTGGATTCGGCTACCATGCCTATGGCAACGGCGTGACCGTGGGACATATTATAGGAGCTGAGCTTTTCCACAGCCTGACCCACGGTATGACCAAAGTCTAAAAGCTGGCGCAGTCCATAGCACAGCTCGTCGGCTTCGATGAGTGACTTCTTTATGGAAATACATCTTTCCACTACATATTCGTAATCACCTTTAAGGATGTGATCTGCCAGACTTGGCTCTGATATGGCGGCGAATTTCACCGCTTCGGCAGCGCCCTCCATAACCCTGATACGGGGGAGGGATTCGAACAGCTTATAGTCGCAGATAACGAGGGACGGCTGCCAGAAAGCGCCTACCATACTTTTGGCTCTGAGCAGGTTCAGACCGGTCTCTCCTCCGCAGGCCGCGTCGCAGGCCGCTTCATAGGTAGTAGGGATCTGCACGTACTTAATACCTCTCATATAGGTGGCTGCCGCAAATCCTGCCACGTCTCCTACAGTTCCGCCGCCGAGAGCGACTATGGCGTCCGACCTGGTAATGCCCTCATCTGCCAGAGCTTCCACAATATTGGTGTAGGTGGTCAGATTTTTAGAGCGTTCACCGGAGGGAAAGACTATCTTAGAGGTTTGAAAACCGTTTTCCATCAGAGAGGTCAGGACAACCTGGGAATAGAGGCTGTTGACGGTGCTGTCAGTTATTATGGAAAGCTTGCACGGCTTTAAAACCCGGCTTATATATTTTCCGGTATCCTTAATTATGTCGAATCCGGTTATGACATCGTAAGAGGATGACGCAGAAATCGTGAATTTTTTCATATCTGATCTCCTAAACGTTGAAATATCGGCTTTAGATCAATTCTTACTGACGAAATAAACGAGAAAGAAATAGACCTTTATGGTATACTATTGCAGTGGTATACAATAGAAGGCCAATTTGATTGTATCACATTTCTTGATAATTTGTAAAAGGGGTATCCATGAAATTTAAGAAAACGCTGAAAATATTTATTTTCGCTGTAGTAACGGTGGCAGTTATCTCAGGCTTTGGGGCCATGATGGTCAATAATCACGTGGTTCAGTACGCCAAAAGTGGTATACAGTATTCTTTCGGCGATATAGACGAAGATGGGCCGGAGGCAGAGGATTACGCAGGCAGCGCCACAGCGTTTGCAGAGATAACTGACGATGCAGATGAGGCTCTGAAAGAGCTGGAGGCCGATTGCATCATAGTGCTGGGAGCAGGGTTAAAGGATTCAGAAACCCCTTCTACAATTCTTAAGGACAGGTTGGATGCAGGGATAAGGCTGTATATGGAAGGATACGCGCCTAAGCTCCTTTTGTCGGGAGACAACGGGACACAAGGCCATAACGAGATTCACGTCATGCTGAACTATGCCCTGAATGCGGGAGTGCCGGCGGAGGATATATTCTGCGATCACGCGGGATTTTCCACATATGAATCTATGGCAAGGGCAATAGACATATTTCAAGTGGAGAAGGCCATAGTGGTCAGCCAGACGTACCACCTGTACCGAGCTTTATACATTGGGGAAAAGCTGGGGATGGAGCTGTTAGGAGTAGGAGCCGACCAGGAGGAATACTCAGGCCAGGCATACAGGGAGCTTAGAGAGATAGCTGCCAGAAACAAGGATTTCTTCCTGCTGCTCTTTAACATAGGCTCTGCCGTAGGCGGAGATGTGATACCTATTACGGGAAACGGAGAGATTTCTCACGGCGAGTGAGTTGACATATAAATAAAAATCCGATATGGAATCGAGGAAAAGCTATGAACAGATTATTCGAAAACAGAGTTCAGGAGATCAAATACAGAGTGCTGAGGGAAGTAGCCATACAGACATGGAAGGGCAACGATGTATTCGCGGAGTTCAATGAAGTGGCGAGCAAGGTGATTTTGGACAATGAACCTCCCGACCGTTGCTGCATATATAAGGATAGGGCCATTGTGGCAGAGAGGATGAGGCTTGCCATCGGAGGGAGCAAATCTAACAAAAACGTGGTTCAGGTAATCCCTATCGCCTGTGACGAGTGTCCCGAGGCAGGATATGTGGTGACTGATCTGTGCAGAGGATGTCTCGCCCATAACTGCATAGCCAGCTGCAGGCTGGGCGCTATAACCATAGATAACAATCATAAGGCTCATATAGATAAGACCAAGTGCGTAGACTGCGGAAGGTGCGCATCGGCATGTCAGTACAGCGCCATCCACAATTTTGCCAGACCTTGCGAGAGGGCATGTAAGGTAGGAGCCATTTCCATGGCTCAGGGAGGCGAAGCATGTATAGATGAAGAAAAGTGTATAAGCTGCGGAGCCTGCGTATACCACTGTCCATTCGGCGCAACGGTGGACGTGTCCAGCATAGTCGATGTGATAAAGCTGATAAAACAGAGCAAGGAGGATATATCAAAGCCTGTGGTAGCCCTAGTGGCTCCGTCCATAGCCAGCCAGTTCCTACACGCCAACTTAGGTCAGGTCATTACGGGAATAAGAAGGCTGGGCTTTAAGCGGGTGCTTGAGGTAGCTCTGGGGGCTGATATGGTAGCTCACAAGGAGTCACAGGAGCTGGTGGAAAAAGGATTCCTCACCTCCTCATGCTGTCCTGCTTTCGTAAAGTATATAGAGACGACCTTTCCTACTATGGTGGATAAGATATCTCACAATCTATCTCCTATGGCAGAGCTTGCCCGTTTTGTCAAAGAGAGCAACCCGGAATACAAGCTGGTATTCATCGGCCCTTGCGTGGCAAAGAAGGCGGAAGTGAGAAAACCGGAAATAGCTAAATACGTGGATTACGCCATAACCTTCGAGGAGCTTCAAGCTCTCTTCGACAGCAAGGAAATAGTCCTCGGCGAGCTGGAGGAAACCAAGTGGAATCAGGCGTCCTACTACGGAAGGATATTCGCAAGATCGGGAGGACTGGCTGAGGCTGTAAAGAAGGCCCTTAATGAGCAGGGGGTAACTGATTTCGAATTCAACCCTGTATCGTGCTCAGGAATCGAGCAGTGTAAGACAGCTCTCTTGCGGGCCAGCAAAAGGGTTTTGCCTAACAACTTCATCGAGGGCATGGCCTGCGTAGGAGGCTGCGTAGGCGGAAGCGGAAACATGATAAAATACGAGGAAGCGCCCAAGCAGATGAAGGATAGAATTGCAACAGCCACGGAAAAGGAGATACTGACCAACATTAAGAAACAGATAAACATAATATAGAACCTTAAGATATAGAGACATAAGAACCGGACCCGGTCTTCATGGTCATTCAGGGTAAGGCGGGATGGCGGCCTAGACGTCGCCATCTCTGGCTTTTTTGATTCCGGCGTTGGCCAGCTCATCGGCCCGGTTATTCATAGCCGTTATGTGCAGAAAGCCGTCGTAATCAAAGCCGTCGCCGTTCCATTCCGTAAACTTCTCATACAGTGCCTTCGCCTTTGTATCGTTAAGCTTATTCACCGATACATGCCCCTTAACGCGATAAAAGGTTACGTCGTGCCGGCGGGTCAGGGACAAGAGCTCTTCCCACAGCTCTCTGTTTTCCACAGGCTTTTTCGCAGAGCCAATCCAGCCGTTTTTCTCCCAGGATAGATACCATTTCTTTCTGAAGCATTCTGCCACGTAGGAGCTGTCGGTAAATACGCGGATAATAAGGCCGTCTCGTTTCAAAGCCTGAAAGCCGCGTATAACGGCAGTCAGCTCCATTCGGTTGTTGGTGGTGTCAGCCTCACCTCCGAAAAGCTCCTTCTCAGTATCTCCATATTCCAAAACAGTGCCCCAGCCGCCGAAGTTTTTATCCAGCTGATTTCCCGAGCATCCGCCGTCAGTATACATATTTAAAATGGCAGAAGACGCCTTTAAAGTCATGGTGAGCCTCCTTGAATATATTAGGGTTTCATTTTATCATAGGGTGCGGGCCGTAGCAAGACGGCGCCATATCAGTTTTCGCCGTTGATTTAACAGGCTCGTATTAGTATAATGAGAAAATAGTGTTTGCATAAAATAAGGAACGGGAGAAGCAGAAAAGGCAATGTCGATGAAATTTCTTTCAGTTGCCAGCGGCAGCAGCGGCAACTGCTATATATTGAAAAGCGAGACGACGGCAGTGGCCATAGACGTGGGAACGACGGGTAAAAACGTCATAGCCGGTCTGAAGGAGCTGGGGCTTTCCCCTGAGTCTCTCGACGGCATATTGATAACCCACGAGCATACGGATCACGTAAGAAGCCTGAAGATGATCAGCAAAAAGGCTGTGTCGGCCGGGATATACGGAAGCGGAGGAACTCTCCACGCCGTAAAAGAGATGGCGGAGGGTGAGAGATTTTGCAAGGTCGAGACAGGGGTAGTATTTCGCATAGGAGATCTCAAGGTAGAGCCATTTTCACTGTCCCATGATGCGGCGGAGCCTTTGGGATATTCCGTTACAGAAGGGAATAAAAGGGTCACTGTAGTCACCGATACAGGATGCGTCACAGAAGAGATATTTCACTACATAAGGGAAAGCAATCTTCTCGTCCTCGAGGCGAACCATGAGGTCAACGTGCTGATGATGGGAGCCTATCCCTACTATTTGAAGCAGAGAATACTGGGAGATAAAGGCCACATTTCCAACGAAACAGCGGGAACGGTCATTTGCCGCATGATGAGGGAAAGAGGAAGAAAAGAGGCGCCTAAGGTGGTGCTGGCTCACCTGAGCAGGGAGAATAACACACCGGAGCAGGCGTTTTTGACTGTCAGGAACATGCTGCTCGACGATGACATTCTGATAGAACGGGATCTATACCTAGATGTGCTGAAGAGAGACGAGCCGGGACAGATCATAGAGGTTTAGACGAAAGAGGTTTAGATCGAAGAGGTGGGATCGTGAACATAACTGTCATATGCGTGGGAAAGCTTAAGGAGAAATACTGGACCGAAGCAGTAAAGGAGTACGCCAAAAGGCTTGGGGCCTATTGCAGCATGGAGATAATCGAGCTGAAGGAATCCCGACTGCCGGACAGAGCAGGTAAGGCTGAAGAGGCGGCAGTGAAGAAGGAAGAGGGAAAAGCCATACTCAAACACATAGGCAGGGATACCTACGTCATCTCTCTGGAGGTGAAGGGTAAGAAGCTGAGTTCAGAGGAGATGGCGAAGAAAATGGCAGATATTGCCCTGTCCGGATACGGCAGCGTGTCCTTTATCATAGGCGGAAGCTTAGGGCTTGACGGAGCCGTCAGCGAAAGAGCTGATCTGCGGCTATCCTTCTCCGATATGACCTTCCCTCATCAGATGATGAGGGTGATCCTTTTAGAGCAGATATATAGGGTGTTTAAGATAAATCGAGGGGAGACGTACCATAAGTAAACGGGAGATACGTCAAATCATGCACCGCCCAAAGGGCAGTTGCTCAAAAGCGCTCAAAAGCCACCGCCTAAAAGGACCTGAAACCTTGACAATCGGCGGTCTCCGTGATAGACTGAAAATTGCCGTAAATTTAATGGGATAAAGCGATAAAGTGAACTGCCCTGGGTTCAGAGGTGTAAATGCGCTGAAGATGAAAGGGTATCATATATTTCAAGAAAGGACGAAGAGAAGATGAAGAAGAAGTTTATATCGGCGGCTTTAGTCGCGGTAATGGTGCTGGGGATGACGGCCTTGGCAGGATGCGGAAGCGAAGACGGCGACAGCGCTTCGGAAGTGACCACCCTTGTAGTAGGCTTGGACGACACCTTTGCTCCTATGGGATTCAGAGATGAAGAAGGCAATCTGGTGGGGTTCGATATAGACCTGGCTACCGCCGTAGCTGAAGAACTGGGCATGGAAGTGGAATTCAGGCCTATAGACTGGGACGCTAAGGAGATCGAAATAGAGGCGGGAACTATCAACTGTCTGTGGAACGGATTCTCTCTTACGCCTGAGAGACAGGAGAGCTTTGCTCTCTCACACAAGTATCTTAACAATAAGATCGTACTCATGGCTCTGGCTGATTCCGGTATAGACGTTACCAGCGGA
This sequence comes from uncultured Oscillospiraceae bacterium, assembly GCA_964442135.1. GTDB lineage: Bacteria > Bacillota > Clostridia > Peptostreptococcales > Anaerovoracaceae > Avanaerovorax. The sequence goes on along the minus strand of CAYTYN010000001.1, from coordinate 71,910 downwards.
GAAGATTTGGCGGACCTGAGAATAGGGACTCAGGTGGATTCTTCCGCTCTCCAGATGCTCCAGGCAGATGATGCCTACGAATCGTTTGCAGACAACATTACGGAATATGACACCTATGATCTTGCCATAATGGATCTGAAAGCGGGGAGAGTGGACGTGATCGCTGTGGATCAGGTTTTGGGAGAATACACTAACAATAACCTGGGCGGCGACATGGTAGAATGTACCTACGACTTGGGAGACGATTTCTATGTTATAGGCTTTGCAAAGGAAAATACAGAGCTGAGAGATAAGGTGAACGAAGCCCTTGAAACCCTTGTGGAAAACGGAGTAGCAGCGGAGATAAGTGAGAAGTGGTTCGGAAGAGACATCGTAATCTGCGAGCCTATAGAATAGAGCGCTCCACTGAATACCCCATTGATAATATAATTAAAAAGGCGGGGATAAACCCCGCCTGTTCTATCGAATAGAACGGAGAGAGAATTCCTATGGCAGATTATTTCTCGCAGTTTCTCCCCTTCATGTTGGTGGGAGTGAAGATCACCATATTATTGTTCGTCATCACACTGGCGGTGTCGCTGCCGCTGGGACTTCCCATAGCCTTGGGCGTGAGGAGCAGGTTCAAGCCTTTGAGCTGGATCTGCAAGGTTTACGTGTGGGTGTTCAGAGGGACGCCTCTCATGCTGCAACTGTTCTTTTTCTACTTTTTCTTCCCGTTCACCCTGGATATCAGGCTGCCGGCTCTGCCGACGGCATGTATAACCTTCGTGTTCAACTACGCCGCCTACTTTGCCGAAATATACAGAGGCGGGATAAACGGCATAGATAAGGGACAGTACGAGGCGGCGTACACATTGGGGCTTTCCAGATGGCAGACTATGAAGGACATAATTCTGCCTCAGACCATGAAGACCATTCTGCCCCCTGTAGTGAACGAGAGCATAACCCTGGTAAAGGATACTGCCCTCGCTTCCAGCATCGGCGTAGTGGAGCTGATGAAAGCGACTCAGAGTGCCGTAAACAGGGAGACGGATATCAGCATATTTTTCTGGGCTGCGGCCATCTACCTGATAATGTGCAGCGTTTTGACCCTTATAGCGGGGCGAATCGAAAAGTATTTCATGAGATATGACGCCAAGGAGGAATACTGATGAGCCGGACCATCCTGAAAATGACCGACATCGTAAAGGATTTCGGAGAGCTGAGCGCTGTAAAAGGAGTCAGCCTCACCGTGTCAAAGGGTGAGACTGTCGCTGTCATAGGACCTTCAGGCTCAGGGAAAAGCACTTTGCTAAGGTGTATAAACGGCCTGAATAAGGTTACATCGGGTACTATTGAGTTGAACGGAGAGACGGGTATGGTGTTCCAGCACTTCAACCTGTTCCCTCATATGACATGCCTTGAAAATATAACCTACGCCCCGATCAAGGTAAAGGGAGAAAGTAAAGAGGAAGCGAGGAAGAGGGCTATGGAGCTTCTGAATATGGTAGGCCTTGAGACAAAGGCTGACGTGTATCCCGCCCATATTTCCGGAGGGCAAAAGCAGAGGGTAGCCATAGCGAGAGCTCTTGCCATGAATCCGGATCTCATGCTTTTCGACGAGCCGACCTCAGCACTGGATCCCGAGATAACGGGGGAGGTTCTCAACGTAATGAAAAAGCTGGCTCGGGAGCATACTACCATGATAGTGGTAACTCACGAGATGGGGTTTGCCAGAGAGGTGGCGGATAGAGTCATCTTCATGAATGACGGGGAAGTAGTCGAAGAGGGGTCGCCGGAGGAGATATTTGAAAATCCGAAGTCGGACAGGCTGAAGTCGTTCCTTAAGTCCATAATACGATCGTAGGGAGAAAATTCTTTATCCGGCAGACATGCTCTGTTCTATATGGCATCCTGTGTCATCGTTAACCTGTTACGGTACAGCTAAAAAAGAGGTGCTACACATGAGATATCCTGAGAAATTGGAAAAAGGCGATACTATAGGTATCGTTTGCCCCAGTTCCCCGGTGGAACCGGGTATGACTCCCAAGCTCATAGAAAAGATGGAGAGCCTGGGATATAAGGTGAAGGCCGCTGACAATCTGGAAGAAAATCACGGCGGATTTATGGCCGGTTCAGGGAAGGTCAGAGGCGAATGGGTAAACAAAATGTTCGCCGACCCGGAGGTTAAAGCCATATTCTGTGTAAAGGGCGGAGACACCAGCAGCAGGATAATGGAATACCTAGATTATGACGTTATCAGGAATAATCCTAAGATCTTCGTCGGATACAGCGATATTACCAATCTCCATCTGGGAATAAATCAGAACTGCGATCTTGTGACCTTTCACGGACCTATGGTTTCCTCCAACATACTGAACGATTTTGACGATGAAACAGCCGCGTCCCTTTATGCCGCCATCAACGCCGAAGGAGACTTCGAATTTAAGAACCCTGAGGGATTTGACATAAAGGTTCTCAAGGAAGGAAGGGCTGAGGGTATTCTCACAGGCGGCAATCTTTCCCTCCTTTCCGCAAGTGTAGCCACCCCTTACGACCCGGACACAGATGGCAAGATTCTCTTCGTAGAGGAAGTCAACGAGAATATTACGAAGATAGAAAAGTGGATGTATCACCTGAGGAATTCAGGAAAGCTAAAAAGATGTAAAGGAATTTTGCTTGGACAGTTTACAGAGGTTGAAAATTTCAAAAGACCGGAGTATGATGTATACGAAGATATGAAGGATATCTTAGAAGACATTGATATTCCTGTGATGTATAACATTCAGTCCGGTCACGGCAAGCCGATGATGACGCTTCCTATGGGGGCTGTATGCTCTATGGATACATCTGCGGGAAGGATATCGTTTAAAGTTGAAAAATAATCAGCAGAGAAAGGGGCAGTTTCAGCGCTGCCCCTGTTTTTAAAAGGAGGAACGTGGAATGTTCAGGGAAATTAAAGGTGGTGTTCTTTTCTTTGATGGATGTAACACTGTAGAGCTTGCGAGAAAATACGGCACACCCCTTTATGTGGTTTCTGAGACGGAGATTGCAAGGCGTTTCCAAGAGCTTAAGGAAGCCTTTACTGAAAAATACGAAGGTACCCGTATCGCATATGCGGCGAAAGCATTCTTTCCCGTTGCCATGGCAAAGCTGGTGGATCAGTGCGGGTGCTGTGTAGACGTAGTATCCGGAGGAGAGCTTTATACCGCAGTAAAAGCCGGTTTCCCCGCCGAGAAAATAGAGTTCAACGGAAACAATAAGTCCGGATCTGAAATAGAGATGGCTGTAGAGTACGGTATCGGCAGAATCATAGTGGACAGCCTTCAGGAGCTGGACATGATAGAAGAGGTATGTGCGGAAAAGGGGAGGACCGCTAAAATCCTGTTCAGAGTTACACCGGGCGTAATGAGCAGCACCCACGACTATATGGTAACGGGAAAGAAGGATTCCAAATTCGGCATTCCTTTAGATGACGACGTTTTCCTTCCTCAGGTGGAGAAGGCTATTAAGTCCGAGCTTATAGATTTCTACGGCATACATTTTCACGTCGGCTCCCAGATATTTGACAACGAGTCCCACATAAAGGCCACAGAGATAATCCTTGATATAGCGGATAAGATCGAGAATACCTTCGGATACGACATAAAGGAGATAAACGTAGGAGGAGGATTCGGTGCAACATACGTCGATGAGGAGAGGAAGCCTTTCAGCTACTTTCTGGATCCTATGATGGAAAAAATCGAAAATCACTACAGAGAAAAGGCCTGCGCCCGTCCTAATGTGGTCATCGAGCCCGGAAGGAGCATAGTCGCCGAGGCAGGTATCACCCTATACACCATCGGCAGTATAAAAGACATAAGAGATGTGAGGAAGTACGTTTCCGTAGACGGCGGTATGACCGATAATATAAGACCGGCTCTCTATCAGGCCGAGTACACAGGGGTAATCGCCAACAAAGCCGGAGAAGAAAAGACTGAGACGGTGACCATCTGCGGCAAGTGCTGCGAGTCCGGAGATATCCTCATCGAGAATATCAAAATCCCTCATCCGGAAAAGGGAGACATATTCGCCATATACTCTACCGGCGCTTACGGATACACCATGGCGAGTAACTACAATAAGAACCCGATTCCGGGAGCCATATTCGTAAAAGACGGGCAGTCCAGGTGGATCATAAAACCTCAGACCTACGAAGATATGATAAAAAACGAGGTCCTATAGACTAACGAAAAAATAGATAAAGAGCCGCAAGAGCCGCAGGACAGCCAGCTCTGCCTGCGTGCTCTTGACACATATGGTGAAAACCAATATAATTAAAACACTGTGAATATGCTCTTTAACAGCTTCGCCCGGCTTGGTCTGGGTCCTGCGCAATGAGACGCCGTGAACCTTGTCAGGTCCGGAAGGAAGCAGCAATAAGCGGAGGTTCCCATGTGCCGCAGATAAGCCTTTTCCATTTGTTTGGCGGAGCTGTTAAGGAGCGTATTTTATCGTGTGCCGGAAAATCGTTGATAGGCGTGGAAAGGAGGGGGCGGATGTACACAGCTCTTTACAGAGCCAAGAGGCCTGAAGTGTTCTCTGAGGTGCTGGGACAGGACCATATAGTTAAGGTGCTGAAGAATCAGATCGAAACCGGAACCGTCAGTCATGCGTACCTTTTTTGCGGAACCAGGGGAACCGGAAAGACATCCACGGCGAGGATTCTGGCAAAAGCGGTAAACTGTCTGTCCGAGGGAGAAAAGCCCTGCGGCTGCTGTGAGAACTGCCTGTCCATAAAGAACGGAACATTTTTCGACGTCATAGAGATAGACGCCGCGTCCAATAACGGCGTGGAAAACGTGCGTGAACTGAGAGAGAGCGTTAAATATCTTCCCGCAGCGGGAAGGAAGAAGGTATATATAATAGACGAAGTCCACATGCTGTCTGCGGGAGCTTCCAATGCGCTGCTGAAGACCCTTGAGGAACCGCCGGAAGACGTAATGTTCATTTTGGCGACGACGGATCCCCAGAAGCTGCCCCAAACCATACTGTCCAGATGTATGAGGCTGGACTTCAGGAGAGTGTCGGAAAAGGCCCTTGCAGTCCACATGAGGGAGATTTGTGAGGAAAGAAGCGTCAACATTACGGACAGCGCACTCCATCTCATCGCGGCCAACGCAGACGGCTCGGTGAGAGACGGGTTGAGCATACTGGATCAGTGCCTATCCGGAGGAGATAGGGACATCGACAGGGAATTGATTCTGGATTTTCTCGGTACAGTCTCAGAGGAATATTTCATAACCCTTACGGAAAAGGTGCTTGCCCACAATGTAAGCGACGCACTGATGATACTGGACAGTGCGATGAGGGAAGGAAAAGACCCGAAGCAGATGATGAAGGACTGGATGAGCCACTACAGAAGCCTGCTTATAACTAGGTATGTTAAAAATCCGGAAAATGTGCTGAACATGTCTGCTGAAAATATAAATGCCCTGCGAAAACAAAGTCGGAGGATATCCTTAGACGAAATAAATGAGGGTATCCTTACACTGGCCAGAACCATAAATGACGCCAGGTATTCTACTCAGCCGAGAATCCTTTTAGAGCTTGCCGCAGCTACATTGGCTGACGGAGGCGGGATGAAGGAAAAGGCGCCGGCCGGAGGAGGTGAGAAGCTCCCGGCAAAGGCAGAAGAAAACCCGCCTGTAAAGGAGAGGAGAGAAGAGAGGAGGACCGCTGCTGTTGACGAAGGAAAAGAAAAAGCTGACGGTGACCCGGATTACGACCTGGAGGAAATATGGAGCAATATATTCAGGAAAGCGGGGAAAATAAGGCCGAGCTTTAATATGATAAAGACAGGGGCGTTTCTGGCAGAGATAGGCAAGGACTCCTTTAAGATACTGGTCAGAGCCGAGTTCATAAGGAATATGATAGAAAAAGAGAGCCACATCATATCCCGGCTGATGGAAGAGGAGATCGGAAGAAAGCTTAAACCCGTTTGCAGACTGGAAGAAGTGGAATCGGGCAATGACGATAATGAGGAAAGAGCCAGAGCAGTGGCGGAAGCGGTTAAGAAGGAGTTTCACATAGATAACGTAACTATAGAGTAAAGTGAACGGAGGATTGTCATGGGAAGAGGAATGAAAGCCGGAAAGAAACCTAAACCCCAGGGAATGGGCGGAGGAAATATGCAAAAGCAGCTCCAGCAGATGCAGGCGATGCAGAGGCAGATGGAGCAGATTCAGGCAGAGCTGGAGGAGAGAGAGTTCACAGCCACATCGGGCGGTGGAGCTGTTTCAGTTACCGCCAACGGAAAGAAGGAGCTTAAAGAGCTGGTGATCGATAAAGATGTGGTGGATCCTGATGATGTGGAAATGCTCCAGGATCTCATCCTTGCCGCTGTAAACGAGGTAATGCGACAGGTGGAGGAGGTTTCCGGTCAGGAAATGGAAAAGCTGACAGGCGGACTGAACATTCCGGGACTTATGTAGCGGAGATGGTCATGAAAAGCTACCCGAAACCCCTTGCCAAGCTCATAAACCAACTGTCCCGGCTTCCGGGCATAGGCGTCAAAACCGCCCAGCGCTTAGCCTTTCATATAATGTCCATGGATGATGAAGAAGCAAAAAAACTGGCGGATGCCATTACAGAGGCTAAGGAGAAGCTGAGATACTGCTCTGTATGCGGGAATCTGACCGATACGGATCCCTGTGGGATTTGTTCTGATAGATCCAGAAGGCAGGACGTCATCTGCGTGGTGGAAAGTCCGAAGGACGTCATGGCGATGGAGCGAATAAGAGAATTCGACGGACTGTACCACGTGCTCCACGGCGCCATATCTCCCATGGAGGGCATAGGGCCTGAGGATATAAATCTGAAGAGCCTGATCCTGCGTCTTCAAAACAGCCGGGTGGACGAGGTGATACTGGCGACTAACCCTAACATTGAAGGGGAGGCTACAGCCATGTATATAGCCCGTCTCTTGAAGACCTCCGGAATAAAGGTGAGCCGGATAGCTAACGGAATACCTGTAGGAGGAGATCTGGAGTACGCAGACGAAGTGACTCTGCTAAAAGCCATGGAAGGAAGAAGAGAGCTGTGAAGGAGAAATTACTGCAATTTATAGCAAAACACAAATTTCTTACTTTTCTTTTTGTTTGAATTGACAGTCTTAACCCCGCCGTTTATAATGGTGGGGCATATATTTTTTTGAGTAATTATCATTTGGAGGTTATTTCATGGAAACTAACAAGTACAAGGGAAAGTTTCAGAGCAATTTCGGCTTCCTCATGGCGGCCATAGGTTCGGCCGTGGGTTTGGGAAACCTATGGGGATTTCCGTATAAGATGGGCAACGGAGGAGGCTTTGCCTTTCTGCTGCTATACCTGATCTTGGCAGCATGCATAGGATACAGCTGCATGATAGCGGAATTCGCCATAGGCAGAAAATCGGGCAAGGGCGCCATAGGAGCATACGAGAAGATCGGGCGGCAGTTCAAGTTCAACGGTTGGATAGCTACCCTCGCTCCCTTCTTTCTCATGATGTTCTATCTCTGTCTCGGGGGATACTGCATAAAATATCTGGTAGCCAATTTTGGAGACATATTGGGAGCTGCATGGGGAGTGAACGGAACGGAAAGCGCATCCTATTTCAACGCCTTCGTTGCAGATCCCATTCAGTCGTCCCTGTTCACCGTCGTATTCGCCGCATTTACCATAATCATAGTCATAGCGGGAGTATCTAACGGTCTTGAGAAATTTTCCGTCATAGCCATGCCTGCCCTGTTCGTAATGCTGATCATAACGGTGATAAGGAGCGTGACCCTTCCGGGGGCGTCTGAAGGTCTGGCCTTCATGTTCAAGCCTGATTTTGAGGTATTCAAGGGAATGGGATGGTTGAAGGTTTTGGCGTCGGCAGGCGGACAGCTTTTCTTCTCTCTGTCACTGGCTGCCAGTGTTCTCATAGCATACAGCTCTTACCTTGGAGACAGGGAAAACCTGGAGAAAAACGCTGTCATTGTTCCCGCGGTGGATACGCTGGTCGCCATATTGGCAGGTTTAGCCACACTGCCGGCAGTGTTCGCGGCGGGGCTTGAGCCGACACAGGGACCGGGGATGCTCTTTGTAACCCTACAGACCGTATTCCAGAGCATGGGCCAAGCGGGACCTATCTTCGGCACCATATTCTATCTGCTGGTATTTCTTGCCGCTTTGACCTCTTCGATATCCATGCTGGAAGGCTCGGTATCATCCCTTATGGATAGGAGAAGAGAGAAGGGCAAGTCTTACGGAAGAACCTTCCTGAGCCTTACTATAGGCGCAGTGTCAACAGCGGGAGCAGTGGTTGTGGCAGTAGACGCTTTAGGAGGAGGAGGACTTCCACACCTGTTTGGATTCTCCACTTGGCTGGATACCTTTGATTTATTCAGCGAGGGTATACTCATGCCGGGCGGATGTCTGATAATGACTATAATACTTGGATGGATAAGACCTAATTACATAGACGATGAGATTCGCAAGGGAAGCAGATACAAGAGCAGGCCTTTTGTACACCTGTGCCTCAAGTACATAGCGCCGGTATTCCTGGCCTTTATCGTAATCGTCCAGCTGGACGGTTTCTTCGGCCTCGGCATAATATAGGCTAAGCCATATAAACCGGGCATACATGAGTTGCGATGGATAAATTAAGAAAGGATAATATAAATGGAGCATCACCATAAAAAAGGACAATGGGGCAGCAGGTTCGGCTTCCTCATGGCGGCCATAGGCTCGGCCGTGGGTTTGGGAAACCTGTGGGGGTTCCCGTATAAGATGGGAAATAATGGCGGATTCGCCTTTCTCGTAATCTATCTGCTGTTAGTAGTATTCGTAGGGGTAGTAATCATGCTGGCTGAGCTGACCCTGGGAAGAAAGACGGGCAAAGGGGTCGTAGCGGCCTACGGAGCTCTTGGCAAAAAGTATAAGATCATCGGTTGGTTCGGATGGATATCCCCGGCTCTCATATTGGGGTTCTACTGTATGCTTGGAGGATACTGCATAAAATACGCAGTTGCAAACATTGGAGATTTGTTCGGGGCCGCCTGGGGAGTGGGAGATGCTGACAGCTCAGCATTCTTTGCCGGATTTACGGCAGACCAGCTGGAGAGCACAGTCTACACCCTCATATTCATATTTCTGACAATGATAATAGTCCAGGCCGGAGTATCTAAGGGAATAGAGAAATTTACCACCTTCGCCATGCCGGCTCTCTTCGTAATGCTTCTCATAATCATCATAAGGAGCGTTACCCTTCCGGGAGCAGGAGCAGGACTGGAATTCATATTCAAGCCTGATTTTGAAGTATTCCGAGGCACAGGCTGGATAAGTGTCCTGGCTTCAGCGGGAGGGCAGATGTTCTTTTCCCTTTCCCTGGGAATGGGAATAATGGTAACCTACGGCTCCTACATGAAGAAGGATGAAAATATACAGCAGAACTCCCTGATAATACCTCTTGCCGATACCACGGTTGCGGTAATGGCGGCTTTGGCCATAATGCCGGCGGTTTTCTCAGCCGGTCTGGATCCGGCTCAGGGGCCCGGACTTCTGTTTATAACGCTTCAGACGGTATTCCAGGCGATGGGAAGCTTGGGACCTTTCTTCGGATTCCTGTTCTACGTTCTGGTATTCATAGCGGCGATAACCTCGTCTATTTCCCTGACGGAAGCGGTGAGCTCCTCCATAATGGACAGACATATAGAAAAGGGAAAGCCTATAAACAGGAGAAAAATCACTGTTATGGTGGGACTGTTCGTGGCCGCAGAGGGAACCTTCGTATCTCTGGACGGACTGGGATCTAACGGATTTCCGCAGATCTTCGGGCAGAGCACATGGTTGGATTCCTTCGATTTGGTATCGGAAGGTATACTCATGCCTCTCGGCGCCCTTATAACCGCCATAATCTTTGGATGGATAAAGCCGGACTATCTGGACGATGAGATAATCCATGGGGGAAGGGAGTTCAAGATGAAAAAATACTTCCACTACTCCATAAAGTTCATAGCGCCTCCCGTGCTGCTACTGGTACTGCTGGGACAGCTGGATACCTTCTTCGGCCTGGGACTTTTCAGCTGATCGGTATCAAAGGAATGAAATTGGTGATATAATGTACTTGAAAATTGTTTTTAGCAGTGGAGGTATGTTATGAAACTGATAGACATGCATTGTGATTCGATGGGAGAGGTGTTCCTCCATCCGGAACAAAATATTCTGGACAAAGGCGGTCATTTGGATCTTCAAATGATAGAAAAGGTAGGAGGCACGGTTCAATTCTTCGCACTGTTTTTGTACAGGGCTTGCATAGAGAAGTACGGATCGTACGACCTGTTCCACAGGATGTGCGATACATATGCGAAGCAGATGGAAATGAACAAGGAGCACGTTCTTCCCGTATTTAAGGCTGAGGATATAGATAAAAACGAAAAAGCAGGAAAGATATCATCGCTCCTTACCGTAGAAGACGGGGTGTTTCTGGAAGGTCGCATAGAGAGAGTAGACGAAGCGTTTGACAAAGGCGTAAGGCTCATAACCCTTATGTGGAACTTTGAAAACTCCCTTGGATTTCCGTCCAGCGACGATCACGACCAACACATGAAAGGTCTGAAGCCTTTCGGAATAGAAGCTGTAGAGCGGATGAACCGGCTGGGAATTATAGTAGACGTATCCCACTCCTCTGAAGGAGGGTTCTACGACGTAGCGAAACACAGCAAAAAACCTTTCGTCGCCAGCCATTCCTGCGCCAGAGCGCTGTGCAGCCACCGCAGGAACCTGACCGACGATCAGCTCAAGGTTCTGGGGGAAAAAGGCGGCGTAGCGGGAATCAACTTCTGCGGAGAATTCCTCGAGGATGGAAGGGAACATCCTACCGTAGAGCTCATCATGAAGCATATGAGGTACATGGTGGCTAAAGCCGGAATTGAGAGCGTAGGGTTCGGCTCCGACTTCGACGGTATAGAATCTGTCGGTGAGCTGGAAAACTACACCGGATTCAATAAGATACTGGCTGCCATGGAAAAGGAATACACAGACGATGAGATCGAAAAGATTTGTTACGGAAACGCTCTGAGGGTGATAAAAGACGTAATAGGTTAGGATCAGGATAAAATAAGAAGGGATACCCCTAAACAGGCTGCGAAAAGGCCTGCAAAGGGGTATCCCTTTAAAGTTTGAGCTTTGGCTTTAAATTTTGCACCGTTTAACTTCTCTCCATATCAAGTATGGCTGAGGAGAGGCGCCTTACCGGCTAACGGTATATTCGGAGAGGTCTTGCCATTACGCGAGCGATGATGTCATTCTTAATGGTTCCCGCCAGCTCGGCGGCTTCCGGAATGCTCATGGTGTTATCGCTGCCGTCGCCGTAGATTACGGCTATATCTCCCTCAGAGACGTCGGGAACGTGGGTTACATCGGCCATGCATTGATCCATGCAGAGGACGCCGATTAACGGGCATTTTATACCACGGATGGTCACATATCCTTTATCCTGCATATTGCGGGGATATCCGTCGGCGTAGCCGAATGGCAGAGTGGCTATGACAGAATCCCTCGGAGCCCTCCAGCAGTAATCATAGCTAACCCCTTCACCCTTAGGTATCCGGTGGAGCTGGGAAATCCTCGTGACCATGGACAAGGCTTGGTGAAGCTCCAAATGACCTTTTCTAAACCCCTTAAGGCCGTAAATGATAGCGCCGATACGAACCATGTCCAGCCGGAATTCCGGGTAATCCATAGCTGCAATGCTGTCGGAAATGTGGCGGTATTTGAACTTGAAGCCGTCCTTTTCCAATTCGTCTGCGATATTCATGAATTTATTGAACTGAATTATGTCGTCATCGTAGCTGGTAAGAGCCAGATGAGAGTAGATTCCTTCCACATCGAGTCCCGGAAGGGAGATGATTTTCCGAAGCTCCTCCACATCGTCTGTACCCAGACGATGCAGCCCTGTGTCCACCTTCAGGTGTACACAGGCCTTAACGCCCTTGCTTTCGGCAAGGTCGCTGAGGAGCTTTCCCTGACTGTAGCTGAAAATCGTCTGTGTTATCCGTTTATCTACTACGGTTTCCAGCATCCTGTCCGGAGTATGCCCCAAGATAAAGAGAGGATAATCTTCGTTTAAGCTCCTCAGATTGAGAGCCTCGGTAAGAGTTGCCACCGCCAGATAGACCGTGCCCTCCTCGTAGAGGAGCTGAGCAACCCTGTCCATACCGTGACCATAGGCATTAGCCTTTAAAACAGGCATCACGGCTGTCTTTTCACCGCAGGCCTCCTTTATATTGCGGAAATTTTTTAGAATCGCCTGAGTATCAATGTGAACCTGTGTGTCCCTGGGGGCGCTTTCGTCAAAAAAAATTTTCATTTTCCCTTTTCCTCCTAAAATTCTCCATTGTGTAAAGTTTCTACCGCTCCAGCAGCTTGAGAGCGGAAGCTGTCTGGATTATAACCCCGTTCAGCATTGCCTCCTCGGCCGGGGCGAAGCGTTCATTGTGGAGAGAGTAGGCAGCTTCGCCGTCTCTCGTAACTCCCAGGTTGAAATAAGTTCCTTTTACCTTCTGAGTGAAAAAGGCGAAGTCATCGGCTCCGAGACTGGGTTCAGGCATAAGCCTCACCATATCGCGGCCCAGATATTCAACCACAGTCTCTTCTACGATGCCTGTCACTGAATCGTCGTTGATCAGAGCCGGATAATTATCTTTGCCCCAGAAAACTTCAGCGGAAGCTCCGTAGGCGGAAGCTGTATCCCGGACTATCCGTAGGAACAGAGACTTGGCCTTTTCCATTGTATCCATGTCAAGAGCTCTGATGGTGCCTGTCATCATGACCTGACCGGCGATAATGTTTCCTGCCGTGCCCCCGTTAACAGTGCCGATGGTGACTACCACCGGTGTGGTAGGAGCCATGAACCGGCTGGAAATGGATTGGAGGGCTGTAATCACCTGAGCAGAAACGAGGATAGTGTCTATGCCGGCGTCAGGATGGGCGCCGTGACAGCTTTTGCCCTTAACGGCGAGTGAAAAGCTGCAGGTTGCCGCATTCATAGGGCCGTACTTTAAATCGATGGTGCCCGCCGGATAATTGGGATCCACGTGAAGAGCCGTTATAAAGCTGACCTCCGGATCCCTGAGACATCCTGCTTCTATCATGGGAGAAGCGCCTCCCACAGTTTCTTCGGAAGGCTGGAAGAACAGTTTAACCGCTCCGTTAAGCCTTCCTTCATCACAGAACCCTTTCAGTATTATCCCTGTGGAGAGGAGTATGGCGGTGTGCATATCGTGACCACAGGCGTGCATTACTCCGGGATTCTCCGATGCGTACTCAAGGCCTGTGGCTTCACACACAGGCAGGGCGTCCATGTCCGCCCTGATGGCTACACACCGCTGCCCCTCTTTTACCTCTCCGATTTGAGCCACGACGCCGTGACCGGCCACACCGGCGGTATAGGGGATGTTGTGGTCGTCGAGGATGGAGCATACGTAACGAGCGGTGTTTTCCTCATGCTCCGAAAGCTCAGGATGAGAGTGGAGATACCGTCGGAACCTTACCGTAGAAGGATAAAGCTTTTCCGCGGCAGCCTTAAGCTGAGCAGGAGTAACCGGCGTCTTTTGTTCTGATGTCATTTAATACCTCCCGAACGAATCAGACGTTCATTTTCTAAATACGGTGACACTTATATACTAAAACTGTCTTCTTAATCTGTCCATACCAATTTCAGTAATCCTGGTTCCGAAGCGGCCTTTGCCGATCTGTATGAGATCCTCCGAGGCGAGAGAAGCGAGTACCTCTCGCAGCTTACCGTCGCTTATGTGCACTCCTGAAGATTTCAACAGCTGAAGTATGACGGTCCGTCCTACGCCGTGGGCAGGTGAGGAATAATCACATATGAGGGAAAGCACCATCTGGGTCAGTTCATCTTCGGTCAGAGCTTGCTTCCTGACTGCATATCTCTTCGGATCCGAAGGCGGGAAAAGGCTTCCCCGGTTCTTCACATCCGAATGACAGGGTTGGTCATCTGTTATGTCTTGATACCTGTCTCCGACGTTCTGATCCGGCATACGTTCATCATCCCTTTCGACCTGAAGGCTGACCGGATCGGTCAGGTATTCGGGAAGCTGGGACAGAGCCTTGTAATATACTGCCGTATTGCTAAGCTCTCTCACGTTTCCGGGCCAGTCGTATTTCATGAGAATGGCCTTTTCGTGCGCGCTGATGTTTTCGTATTCAGCTCCCAGATAGCTCTGAAGAAGAATGGGTATGTCCTCTTTTCGCTTCCGAAGAGGGGGAACGTAGATAGAGAGAACATTCAGCCTGAAGAACAGGTCGTTTCTAAAGTTGCTTTTGGCGATTTCATTTTCCAAGTTCCGATTAGTGGCAGCTATGATCCTGACGTCGATACTGATGAGCTTATCGCTTCCTATTCTCATGATCTGCATTTCCTGAATAGTACGAAGGAGTCTGGACTGCAGCCGGGGAGATACATCGCCTATCTCATCGAGGAATATGGTTCCTTTGTGGGCTTGCTCAAAAAGACCGGCTTTACCCTTGCTTCTCGCCCCCGTAAAGGAACCGGGTTCATATCCGAAAAGCTCGGACTCCAGCAAGGTTTCCGGAAGGGCGGCGCAGTTTACGGCGACAAAGGGGAAATTAGACCGAGCCGAATAGTTGTGGATGGACTGAGCTATCATTTCCTTTCCCGTACCGCTCTCCCCTCTTATGAGGACGGTAAGATCCGTGCCCGCTATGCGTTTTGCGGTATCTATGACCTTTTTCATATAGGCCGATGTGTATATAATGTCTTCGAACCGGTAGTTGGCTACATATCCTTTGTCCTTCAGCGACTGTCTCAGCGGAGCAGTGTCTCTCTCATCCTGGAGAGTTATGTAGTAGCCTATCGTTTCATCCGCCAAAGTGATGGCATCCTTGTTCAAAAGGTAATAGTTCAGGTTGATGGCGACCCTCGCCGTCGAGGAGTCTGCCGATTGAAGAACCTCCTGAGGGATACTCTCTTTCAGGTTAAGCTCCGACTTGTCGGATATGCCCAAGATGGAACAAGCCTTATAGTTGACGTAAATGGGCTCGAAGAGAGAGCCCACCAGTATGGTGCCTATAGTGCTGTCGTCTATTACCCGCTTGATCATCTCGCTTTTCAGATAGTCGTATGTGAAATTGGTGTAAAAGCTGCTGCCGGATTCCATAGCTTTAGGCAGATACCGGTATATCCTTTTGTGAAGCCACTCTGAATCCAGCTCCAGAAGCTGCCCAAGCTTTATCACCGTGCTGGGGCTTCGGTGCAGCTTAATTATCATGGAGAAGTTATCCACTCTTTCCTTCAGCTGTTCGTAGAGATCATCTCCCCTCACCAGGTAGGCGTCGGCTCGGAGCACCGAATTATCCGGATACTCATCCAGATATACGTTGAAAAAATTTACATGATCCTCGAATATCTTCTCCAGATCAGCCTTGATGGAGTTCATGGCGCTCGTGTTAGAGCCGGTCTTGTATACTATGGCGACTGTTTTCAATGATGTTCTCCTTATTGGGGAGTCGTAAGCTCCCCCATGGTCTGAAATGCTCACTTATTATAACCTTTTCTGAGGACTAATTCAAGAAATGCAATGGGATTAAATAAGATTTTAAACAGGGATAATCGGAATAAATCTGAAAAATGAGCAGGGAACCACAGAAAATCAACGAATATAATATTGGCATATTTTTTGCTCTTTTAATTCTTAAAGACAAAGACGTGGAGGCGGATTAAACATGGGATTACCTAAAGACTGTAACTTAGAGCTTCACTCTAAATGGCCTAAAGGAAAATTGAACCTTATAACAGATGTTTCCGGCGTAAGGGTAGGACATGCGACTGTGCAGGACGGGAAAGAGATAAACACCGGAGTAACCGCCGTCCTTCCTCACTGCGGAGATATCTTTCACGATAAGGTAATGGCGGGAGTTTACATCATAAACGGATTCGGCAAGAGCCTTGGGCTGGTTCAGGTGGAGGAGCTGGGAACCATAGAAACGCCTATAATAATGACCAATACCTTAAGCGTCGGCACGGCGGCCGAAGCCCTGACCCGATATATGCTGGAAAGAAACGACGACATCGGAGTAAAGACAGGCACTGTTAACTGCCTGGTCACCGAGTGTAACGACGGCAGACTTAACGATATAAGGGGACTTCATGTCAAGGGCGAGCACGTGCGCCGGGCACTGGAGAGAGCAGAGGCTGACGGTGAGATCTTTGAGGAGGGCGCAGTAGGAGGCGGGACAGGGATGTGCTGCTTAGGTCTTAAAGGAGGGATAGGTTCAGCGTCCAGAGTGATAACGGCTGATCACAGGGACTACACCGTAGGAGCCATCGTCATGTCCAACTTCGGAGGGTCGGGGAATCTGGTCATCGGCGGAGATCACGTGGGAAAGCGGATAAAGAGAGAAAGGGCGTCCGAGGACAAGAAGGATCTTGGATCGATCATTATGATCATCGCCACCGATATACCCCTCTCCGAGCGACAGCTGAAGAGGACTGCCAAGAGGTCTTCCGTAGCGCTGGGAAAGTGCGGATCATATTTAGGAAACGGGAGCGGAGATATCGCTATCGCATTCAGCACCGGAAACCGGATTCCTCATTACAGCGAGAAGGCTGTCATCGAGACTAGGATGTTCGATGATGAGAAGATAGACTGTGTATTCGAAGCCGCAGTAGAGGCTGTGGAAGAGGCTATCATAAGCTCAATGTACCACGCTAAAACGACAAAAGGCGTTGGGGAAAGGGTCTGCTACGGCTTGAGAGAGTTTCTATGAGAGGGATACGGTTATTTTTCAGAAAAAAGGAGTTAGAATAACATGCTGGGAGTAATAGGAGGTATGGGGCCTTTGGCCTCTTCTCTCTTTTACCGTATGATAATAGATAAAACAGAAGTGTCCTGTGATCAGGAAAATCTGAACATGATCTTATACAGCGATTCAGGTATGCCGGACAGGACGGCGGCTATTTTGTCAGGAGACACCGATCGGGTGAGGGACAGGCTTTTGAAGGATGCCAGAGTGCTGGAGAGGGCCGGATGCGACGCCATCGCCGTCACCTGCAACACCGCGCACTTTTTCGTCAATATGATAAGAGATCAGGTTTCTGTCCCCTTCATACACATGATAGAGGAGACGGCGGTTCAGCTGGAGAAGACCTGTAAAGGCAGGCCGGTAGCCATTTTGGCCACAGACGGTACGATTGAGACGGGTCTGTATCAGAGGGAGTTTGAAGGGCGGGGGATAGTCCCGTTCATCCCGTCTTCGAAGAGTCAGAAAAAGGTCATGACCACCATCTACGACCTGATAAAGCAGAATAAGCCTGCCGACGGTGACCTTTGGGCGGAAATAGACGAGGAGATCAGATCTGCCGGATGCGAAGGGGCGATTTTAGCCTGCACCGAGCTTTCCGTAGTAAAGAAGGAGCTGGATCTTCCTGAATACTACAGGGATCCTATGGAAATCATGGCAGACAGGTGCATAGAATATTACAGATTAAAGGGAGATATTAAGTAATGAGATTCGTAATTCAGAGGGTTCTGGAAAGCAGTGTAAGAGTAGAGGGCAAAACCGTAGGACAGATAGGCAAAGGCTTCATGGTTCTGATGGGAGTCGGAAAGGACGATACCGAGGAGATCGCCGATAAGATGATAAAGAAGCTGATCGGTATGAGGATATTCGAGGATGAGAACGGAAAGACTAATCTTAACTTGGAATCGGTGGGAGGAAGCCTTCTCATCATCTCTCAGTTCACCCTGTACGCAGACTGCAAGCGGGGGAACCGTCCCGGCTTTTCCGATGCCGGAGCGCCTGATCTGGCGGAGAGGCTGTATGAATATGTAATTTCGGAGTGCAAAAAGTCCATTCCGGAAGTAGAAGGAGGCGTATTCGGAGCCGATATGAAGGTGAGCCTGGTCAACGACGGACCGTTTACAGTTGTATTGGATTCGGACAGGCTTTAGAGAAAATTAACACTGAGGATATGAAGCCCCTGCCCTGAAGCTGAAAGAGAAGCACGCTGTAATAACGGCAACACACAACGTACAGCAGGCGGTGAGAGTATCCGATAACACGGCGTTCTTACTGCCGGATGAAAAGTATGACAAGACGGAAAAGCTGTTCTCCGTCCCGTCTAACGAGAAGACGGAGAATTACATTAAGGGGAGGCTCGGGTGATCTCGTCCGCCCTTGTTTTTCCATTGACTTTTCTCCACGGAAATAATAGGATAGACCTCAGAAGAAGCCGATAGGTTAGGCTTGGAGATGAAATGATTAAAGATTTTGGAGTCCGGCGGGTGCTCGAGCCAAAGGGGGCGGTTCCCGCTACGGCATGGAAATTAGACAACAGCATTGAGATCTCCGATGAAGAGGTTCTCATGAGGATAGAGAGGTTGAACGTAGAATGGGACAGCTTCCAGCAGATTTGCAGCAGCAGCGGATTCAATGAGAATCGCATAAGAGCTAAAATCCTGGATATAGTGGATAAGAGGGGAAAGCTTCATAACCCGTTCACAGGCACAGGGGGATGCTTTCTCGGAACGGTTGAAAAGACAGGAAAGAAGTACGATGGCCCCCTTAAAGAGGGTGAGAGAGCGTACTGTCTGGTCTCCCTTTGCGGCGTTCCCATATCCTTAGACAGGGTAGGGGATATAGATTTCAATTACGGTCAGGTAGATGCTTCGGGACATGCCGTACTGTTCCGAACGTCTCCGGTATTTCCTGTAGATGAGACCTTGGGTGTAAGCTACACCCTGTCAGCCATGAACGAGGCGGGATGCCTTATGACGGCAAAGGAGATGGCGGAGAATAATGCCGCCGTAAACATAGCGGTCATAGGAAGAAACGCCTGTACGTCGGTGGTCTATGCGTCTGCCGTAAAGAAGGCTTCGCCTTCAGCCCATGTAACCGCCATAATGGATGAAAACCTGAGGGGCAAATTAGAGGATTCAGCCATAGAGGAGATCGTTGCGCCGGATGTGGATCACGTTATAATGACCAATTTGTCAGATCCCATCGGAACCTATGAAAAGCTGAAGGATGCCGGGGAGAGGTGCTGCGATGCCGACATGGTAATCGTGGCTGAAGACGTCTATGGAGTCGAGACTCTCGCTGTGTTCATGGCAAAGGCTTCAGGATGTATTTACTTTACCACCGTAGATAATCACTATGCCGTAGCTCAGACTGTGGCCGAGTCCATAGGAAAGTCCGTTTACATGTACCTGTTCGACCAATATATAAGAGACTATCCTCTCTTTACCATGGACGTGGTGAGGTCGTCGCGGGGTGTGCTGGACAGGCTGGATAGCATATATAAAGAGAAAGCGGCGCCGCTGGCTGTTACGGACAGCAGGGCGAGAAGTCAGGACATTTCCGGCGCCGGAAGAGAGGGAGATTTCATATATAAGAGCTCTGTAACGGCGAGAATGGTCGAAGAAGCGATCAATATAGCCAGATATGACTGCAACGTGATCATACAAGGAGAGACGGGAACGGGAAAGGAAAGGGTTCTTTCCATCATACACCAAAACAGTGAGCGCAACGCCATGCCCTGCGTGAAGATAAATTGCGCGACCGTTCAGGAAAGTTTGGCCGAGTCGGAATTCTTCGGCTATGAACCGGGTTCCTTTACAGGGGCGTCAACGACCGGTAAAAAAGGTTATTTCGAAATGGCGGATAACGGAATACTGTTTCTGGATGAAATAGGAACTCTTTCTCTGTCCATGCAGTCGAAGCTGCTCAGAGTGCTCCAGGAAAACACCTTTTACAGAGTCGGCGGTACAAGGCCGGTTTCCGTAAATGTAAGGGTCGTCGTCGCTAACAATGTGCCCCTCAGAGATCTGGTGGACAAAGGAGACTTCAGAGAGGATTTATTTTACAGACTGAACATCTGCTGT
Organism: uncultured Oscillospiraceae bacterium; assembly: GCA_964442135.1. GTDB lineage: Bacteria > Bacillota > Clostridia > Peptostreptococcales > Anaerovoracaceae > Avanaerovorax. Next base: position 52,001 of record CAYTYN010000001.1, on the reverse strand, counting down.
ATAGACGTTCCTCCGTTGAGGAACAGGAAAGAGGATATATCGTGTCTGGCTGAAGGCTTTGCGGCATCATGGTCCGGAAAATACAATGTGAGCAGGAAGCTGTCGTCGGGAGCGCTGGACGTGCTCTACAGGTACGACTGGCCGGGGAACGTAAGAGAGCTGGAAAACGTGGTTCACAGGCTGGTCATAAGCGCCGAGGGCGGGATGATCTCCGCCGGTCAAGCGGCCAGAGTGCTTTCGGAGACTCAGGGCTCTGATCAATTCAGCCTTGCCGCGGATCTGGAGGATAAGAACCGTGTGGATTTTCATGAGATCATGGACATGCAGGAGAGACAGCTTATAGAATACGCCATGAAGAAGGGCGGAACTACGAGAAAAGCCGCGGATATACTGGGACTTCCCCAGGCCACCTTTGCCAGAAAGAAGTTGAAGTACGGTCTTTAGACCTTAGGAGGAAAAATGGATTTAGACAAGCTGATTTTAGAGCACCCTGTGATAAACGATATGATGGAATGCCGGGAGATAATGTGGCTCAATGAAAACGCCGGCGGAGAGATGGTCATACCCTTCGGGCTCAGCGACATACTGGACGCCGAGGCCAGACTTGCCCGTTTTGCGCCGTACATAATGAAGGCTTTTCCTGAGACCGAGGCTACGGGGGGCATTATAGAATCTCCCCTGAGGGAGATACCGGCTATGAAAAGAACTTTGGAGAAGGACGCAGGAGTTTCGATTCCGGGCAGGCTGTTCCTGAAGTGCGACAGCCATCTGGCCGTGTCGGGCTCGGTAAAGGCCAGGGGAGGCATATACGAGGTTCTCAAGTTCGCTGAGAAGGTGGCGGTGGAAAAGGGGGAGCTGACCAGAGACGACGACTACAGCATTCTGACTGAGGACAGGTTTCGGGAGCTTTTCAGCCGGTACAGCGTCGCCGTAGGTTCGACGGGGAATCTGGGACTTTCCATAGGGATAATAAGCGCCAAGCTGGGATTCAAGGTCACCGTCCACATGTCCGCCGACGCTCGTCAGTGGAAGAAGGACCTCCTCCGCTCAAAGGGCGTGACGGTGGTAGAATACGAAGACGATTATCAGAGGGCTGTAGCTGAAGGAAGACGCCTTGCCGCCGCCGACAAAAGGTGCCACTTTGTCGACGATGAAGGTTCGGCAGACCTCTTCCTGGGCTATTCGGTGGCAGCATGCAGAATAGCGACTCAGTTCGAGGAGGAGAACATAGCCTGTGATAATGAACATCCCGTATTCGTCTATATTCCGTGCGGCGTGGGAGGCGCACCCGGCGGAATAACCTTCGGTCTCAAGGAGATATTCGGAAAAAACATACATCTGTTCTTCGGAGAACCTACCCATGCTCCGTCCATGACCTTGGGCATGATGACAGGACTCCACGACAAGATTTCCGTGCAGGACATAGGCTTGGACGGAAAAACCGCTGCCGACGGACTGGCTGTAGGCAGACCGTCCAGACTGGTCGGAACTATAATGAACACCCTTTTGGACGGGTGCTTCACCATTAACGACGATAAGCTCTATTCCTTCCTGGCTCAGCTAAAGGACGCGGAAGGAATAGAGGTGGAGCCTTCGGCGTGCGCATGCTTCACCGGCCCTCATCACGTGCTGGGGTCTGAAGCTTATCTCATAAAGAACGGCCTTAAGGATAAGCTGGAGAACGCCGTTCACATTATCTGGGCAACAGGGGGAAGCATGGTGCCCGGGGAAGAGATGAATAAATACTATGAAATCGGAAAGGAATTCACGGTCAGACAATGAAGATTTTTGTGGTGAGCGATACTCACGGACAGATAGACAAGGCATACAGCATATATGAAAAGATCGGCGGAGCGGATCTGATCATCCACTGCGGAGACGGTCTGGACGACGGCAGACGGCTCTCGGATAAGGGAGGGGTACCTCTGGTGGCGGTAGGCGGCAATTGCGATGGGGTTTCTCGTGACGTGAAGATAGTGGGAACTCCGGGAGGAGACATAATGGTAACCCACGGCTATGGGGAAGGAGTGAATCACGACCTGAATACCCTCCTTTATACTGCGGAGGAAAAGGGGTGCAGAGCCGTATGCTTTGGCCATACCCACGTTTCCATGTGCGAAGATGTAAATGGTATATACCTGATAAATCCGGGAAGCTTGACCAGACCCAGAGACGGAAAAGGAGGAGCCTGCGCCGTGATACGGGCCGACGAAAACAGCTTTTTCGCCAGCCTGGTGTTTTATAATACCCTGTTTCCGGGCGGAACGGCAACGGAGGGAAAGGCGGTTAAGGGCGGTTTCCTCAGAGGCATCCTGAACCACAGCGACCGCTTCTAAAAAAATGAGCCGGTACCCTGCTGCGCGACGGGCAGAGAGAACAGCTCACTTTTTTTGAATATGGCTCTGGGGAGTAACATATCTTATGAATATCTTAAATAAGGCTTACAGCGCCGTTATACATTTTTAAATGCATTTCTCCATCCCGTTTACCGCTCTTTTTTACGGTGTCCAAGAAGCTATCAAAAGTCACATCAACCTCTTTGCCAAGGTAGGAGATGATATTCTCTACGCCCTCCGGATTGAGCTCTTTGCCGTTAATCATGTTTATGCGGCCATCCTCCATGAACAGGTCTACATATGTAGGACAGTTAGTCTTGACAGTCTTAAGCATTTTCACATACTTCCTTTCGAAAAAAATAAAACCTCAGTCCGCCGGCTGAATTTTCCGATACGTCGGCACGGACATGACCGTCTATGGAAGTAATTATACGAATATGCGCATAAAAGTCAACAGCATTTTAATAAAAACCAAAAGAAAGTTATAAAAATAAATAAGGGAGACGGTGACGCGGAAACCTAAGGTAAGGAAAAATATTCCCGGGGAAAGGGATTCTCGACTGTGGAAAAAAAACTCTGCCTGTGTTAGTATAAAGGCAGGAGGGGATTCGATGAAAGGATTGCGTAAGAGCAGGTATTTTAAACTTGCTGTCACCCTGTTTGTTACAGGGGCGGCGCTTGTTATTTTCTGCCGTATTGTCATGGACTTTACGGGATTCACAGAGTTTATGTACACTGTCAGAAGTATAGTTTCTCCGTTTATCTACGGGTTCGTCATGGCTTATTTGCTTTGTCCCGTATACAATCTTGCGGTCAGGAAGTCGTATAAGCTGATCAGGCTGAAAAACAGGAAGCGGGCCTTTTCCCTGGCCAAGCTGATCGGCACGGTGGTCTCGCTTTTGGTTCTGTTCAGCTTCGTAGGCGGTCTGATAGCCCTGCTCATACCGGAGCTCATAAGAAGCATTACGGGAATAATCCAAACTCTGCCGGAGAGATTTGACATTCTCACAGATTGGGTTCGAGGGATTACATCGGAATTCAACTCACCGGCGATGGCGGCCTTTCTGGATAACATGGTGGAAAGGTCAAACGATGCGATTTTGGAATGGGTTCAGAGCGATCTCATGGATATGATAGGGAGATACATGGAGACTATTTCTACCGGCGTTGTAGTAACACTCAGGACTTCGCTGAACGTGATAGTAGGAGTAATAGCCTGCGTATACATCCTGAACAGCAAGGAGACCTTTAAAGCTCAGATAAGGAAAATAGTGATGGCGTCCACATCAAAGAAAGTATCCGATGAGATATTCAGCTTCGGCAATTTCGCCGACAGAACCTTCGGAGGGTTTATAAACGGTAAGATAATAGATTCGGTCATAATAGGATTGTTGTGCTTTGTTTCCATGCGTGTGCTGTCCCTTCCTTATCCGGTTCTGGTGGGCACCATCGTAGGCGTGACCAATGTAATCCCGTTTTTCGGGCCTTTTATCGGCGCCATACCGTCTGCTTTAATCATATTCCTGGTGAACCCGATCCAGTCTGTATATTTCCTCATCCTCATACTGGTGATACAGCAGCTTGACGGAAATGTTATAGGCCCCGCCATACTGGGAGAGACTACAGGTCTGGCAAGCTTTTGGGTTATGTTCGCCATTATAACCGCCGGAGGCCTTTTCGGCTTCATGGGCATGGTGCTGGGAGTTCCTGTATTCGCCATAATGTATTACTACTTCGGAAGATACATAAGAAAAAAACTGGCCAAGAAGGAGCTGCCTCAGGATACAAGGGATTACATAGAGTTTAACAAGTACGACATTAACAGAAAGGATGTACTTTAATGGATTACAGGTATGATGCGGACATGTCAGAGCTGACGTCTTTCCGCACCGGAGGAAAAGCGAAAAGGTTAGCTGTGGCGGAAAACACCGATGAGCTTATGGAGCTTCTAAGGGAGCTTGAGGGAACGGGAGAACAGTGGATACTCTTGGGAAACGGAAGCAACACTCTGTTCGCGTCAGACATGTATCCGGGTACTGTAATAAAGCTGGGAGAAGCCTTTTCGGATGTATCTGTAAAAGACGATACGTTGCTTGTTTGCGGTGCCGCCGTCCTCATGAGCAAGGTGGCTTCTGTTGCCGCCGATAATTCTCTGTCCGGATTCGAATTTGCCTCAGGCATACCGGGAAGCGTCGGAGGCGCGGTGTTCATGAACGCAGGGGCCTACGGCGGAGAGATGAAGGATATCGTAGAGACGGTTAACGTGGTGACCCGGGACGGAAGGGAACTGAAGACCCTGAAGGCTTCTGACCTGAATATGAGTTACAGGCACAGCGCTCTTCAGGAGACCGGCGATATAGCCGTATCCATAGGTCTTCGGCTGGAAAAAGGGGACCGTAACACCATCAGGGACAGGATGAAGGAGCTCATGGAAAAGAGGAACGAAAAGCAGCCGGTTCAGTATCCCAGTGCGGGAAGCTTCTTTAAAAGACCTGAGGGATATTTCGCCGGAAGGCTTGTGGAGGATTGCGGACTTAAGGGTATAAGTATAGGAGGAGCACAGGTATCGGCAAAGCATGCAGGCTTTGTCATAAACACCGGTGGTGCGACTTATCAGGACATTATAGACCTTATGCATCTGGTTCAGAACACGGTCTACGACAGGACAGGTGTCAGACTGGAACCGGAAGTGAGGATAATAGATGAAAAATACGGCGGAAATTGACGGAAGAAGATACAGGATGACCTTTGACTATCACACCCATACCACCTTTTCCCACGGGAAAGGCAGCATGGAGGACAACGTCAAAGCGGCTTTGGAAAAAGGACTTAAGGGAATCGCCATATCCGATCACGGACCGGGGCACGTTTTTTACGGAGTCAAGCGGGGCGATCTCGCCATAATGAGAGGGGAAGCGGATAGACTGAACAAGCTCTATCCGGATATAGACATATATTTGAGCGTGGAGGCCAACGTGCTGAAGAAAGCCCCTTACCTCGATCTGACGGAGGAAGAAAAGGAGATCTTCGATTTTGTCATAGCCGGATACCACTACGGCGTGTTCAACGGAAACTGCTTTAGAAACGGCATGTATAAAACCGGACTCGTTCCGGCAGGAGCGGCGAAAAAGCTGATGAAGGCCAATACCGAAATGACGGTAAGGTGTCTCTATGAGAACGACATAAGGATACTGACCCATCCCGGTGATAAAGCGGCTTTCGACATGAGAGAGCTGGCGAAGGCCTGTGAGGATAACGGGACGTGGATGGAGATCAGCACCTGGCATGACCACCTTACGGGGGAAGAAATAAGGATATGCGCCGGTTACGACGTTAAGTTTGTCGTAAGCAGCGACGCTCACACCTCCGACCGAGTGGGAAGCTTTGAGAACGGAGTCCTGAGGGCCCTGCACGCCGGACTGGATATAGAGCGGATCGTTAATATTGAGGAAATTGATGAAGAGGGTTGAAGGGAATGGACGTTCTAAAGACCGTGATCGTGACCGGACTTTCCGGAGCCGGCAAGACCAATGCAATCGACTGGTTTGAGGACAGGGGCTACTACTGTGTGGACAACATGCCTCCGGCTCTCATCGACGACTTTGTCAGGCTGACCGCTTCGTCAAAGAAGAAAATAGATAAGGCGGCGTTTGTAGCGGACATGCGGGGGGAAGGCTTCTTCTCGGACCTGCTGTTCTTCATAGATAAGCTGAGGAAGGACGAGAAGATAGAGTGCAAGGTTCTGTTCATCGAAGCATCTGTGGATACTCTGATAAAGAGATATAACGAGACCAGAAGGAGCCATCCCCTGGCTGCGGGCTCTACCGGCAGAGAGGTTATCGAAAAGGAGAGAAATGCCCTGGCAGACGTCAGGAATACAGCGGACTACATCATAGATACCACAGGTATGAAGGTAGCTGATCTCAAGAACGAGATAGAGAGACTCTTCGGTGACGGTAAGGGAGAGACGTCCTTTGCGGTCAACATCATGTCATTCGGATTTAAGAAAGGCATACCGGCTGAGGCGGATATGATTCTCGATATGAGGTTTATCCCTAATCCCTATTACGTCAAGAGCCTGAAAGACCTTACGGGGAACAATAAGAAGGTCTATAACTACGTCATGAAGCATGATGTGACGAAGGATTTCGCAGACGATCTGGAGGCTATGCTGATGAAGATGATACCGGCATACATGAAGGAGGGCAAGTATCATCTCAACATTGCCTTCGGATGTACCGGAGGCCAGCACAGAAGCGTGGTTATGGCCAGATGTGTTCACGAAAGACTGAGTGGAAAAGAGGGGGTCCGGCTGACCCTTGTACACCGTGATATTTGATGATATAATGTGGATAAGGTTCAAAAATACCTGGTAAAGCGGGTATAGGATAATAGAGAATTAAAGGAGAAGACCAATGGAAAAACTTATCATCAGTGCATGTATATGCGGCGCGGAGGTTACCAAGGAGCAGAATCCCGCAGTTCCTTACACTGTAGAGGAGATTGTAAGGGAGGCTAAATCAGCCTATGACGCCGGTGCGGCTCTCATCCATCTCCATGTAAGAGAGGATGACGGAACTCCAACCCAGAGCAGGGAAAGATTTCAGGTATGCGTCGACGCGATCAGGAAGGAGTGTCCTGATGTTATCATCCAGCCGTCCACCGGAGGCGCGGTAGGAATGACTGATCTGGAGAGACTCCAGTCTACCGAGATCGTACCTACTCCTGAGATGGCCACCTTAGACTGCGGCACCTGCAATTTCGGCGGAGATGAGATATTCGTAAATTCCAACACGACCATCGAGAACTTTGCCGAGATCCTTAAGGAGAGAGGGATCAAGCCTGAGCTGGAGGTGTTCGATAAGGGCATGATCGATCTGGCTCTGAAGGTTGCTGACAGAAAGGGTTTGCTGGTACATCCCCTTCACTTTGACTTCGTTCTCGGAGTTCAGATGTCTGCTACCGTAAGAGACCTGGTATTCATGGCAGACTCTATTCCGGCAGGCTCTACATGGACTGCGACAGGCATAGGCAAGAACGCCTGGCACATTGCGGCGGCTACCATCGCTATGGGCGGACATGTGAGAGTAGGCTTCGAGGATAACCTCTACCTCGAAAAGGGCGTACTTGCCAAGAGCAACGGCGAAATGGTAGCTAAGGTAGTAGAGCTTGCTAAGCTGCTGGGAAGAGAAATCGCTACCCCTGACGAAGCGAGAGAGATACTTTCCCTTCCGCCGCGTAAATAATAGGGACTATTGAAATATGAGCCTCACTGCTGTTGTGTGAGGCTTTTGTTTTAGGGGGATTCACCCAACCTTGACGGGAGTGAGGACATGTCATTTTCAACGGAGACAAAAAACGAGCTGGCAAGAACCACAGCTCCTAAGAAATGCTGTCAGCTGGCGGAGATCGCCGGATTTCTGAGAGTGTCCGGAAGCATACGGCTGGCGGGAGGCGGAAGGTTTAAAATAGTGATTACCACCGATAACCCGGCTGTAGCCCGCCACTATAAAAAGCTGATAAAGGACTATTTTCAGATGGACGCGGAGCTGGAGATCGGAGAGGGGACGAACCTGAAGAAGGGATACAGCTACATGCTCACCATAGGTCCCGAGATGCGAAGCGAGCAGATACTGAGAGAGACAGGCATACTTCTCGTAAGGGAAGGAAATAACTACATCTCAGACGGAATATACGATGACCTCATCAGGACGAAGTGCTGTAGAAAAGCCTACCTGAGAGGAATATTCATGGGGTCGGGCAGTGTTTCCGATCCGGAGAAGGGCTATCATCTGGAGATATTCTGCGCTTCAAAGAAGCTGGCGGAGGATCTGCGAAAATTGATAAATACCTTCGTTGACCTCACCGGCAAGATAGTCAGCAGGCGCAACGGATTTGCCGTATACATGAAGAACTCCGACTACATATGCGATACCCTTGCCATAATGGGCGCCCACACCCAGATGCTGGCCTTTGAAAATGTCAGGATAAAAAAAGAGCTGGTTAAAGAGACTGTGAGAATAACCAATTGTGACAACGCCAACGCAGATCGAACCATAAATGCGTCCCAGAGGCAGATAGAGTGGATTAAGAGGATACAGGCTGCGGGACGCTTCCGGTCATTACCTGAAAAGCTGCAGGAGGCCGCCCTGCTCAGGCTGGACAATCCGGAGGCCAGCCTTTCCCAGCTGGCGGAGATGATGAATCCGCCTATGAAGAAATCCGGATTGAACAACAGATTTAAGAAAATAGAAGAAATCGCGTCCAAGCTGTAGAAAGCAGGCCGGTCTTTCATATATCTATCGGTGAAAGTATACTATATACTTAACGAAAACATATTCATTTTACTTGAGATATGGGGTAGAATTAGTGTAAAATGGGTGTAAAGTTTTATTTTTTTTATCTGCGCGAAATGTGCGAACAATCATCTTAGGAGGTGAGAACCATATTTTCCAGAGAACTGAAGCTGATCAGAGAAACAGAGATCAGGGCAGACGAATCTCTGAAAAAAGCAAAGGCGGACGCCGGCGTTCTCATTGAAAGGGCGGAAGAGGAAGCCCTTCGTATGACAGAGAAAGCGGAAGAAGAGGCTGAAAGCGTGTATAGGTCCCTGGTAGAAAAGGGCGCTCAGGAGGCGAAGGAAAAGTACGACGCCGCCATTGAGGAGGCTGTGAGGCAACAGGCTCTCATTGCCCGGAGGGCCGAACCCAATATTGAAAAAGGGGCAGCCATTGCGGCGGAAAGGATAGTGAAGGTCAATGTCGGTAGTTAAGATGGAAAAAGTCTCTGTCATTGCCATGGCCGGCGTAAAGAACAGCCTTTTAGCCGAGCTGATGGACATAGAGAGCGTTCAGATGAGGGACCCGACCGAATTCGCACCGGACTTCGCCGATAAAAACGGAAAAGAGGCCGAGAAATTAACGGACCGTATCAGTGCAATCGAAGGAGAGATAAACGACGCAGAACTGGCTCTGAGCGTTTTGGAGAAGTACTCCGATGCTAAACAGCCTCTGTTTTTCACCAGGCGAAGCATGCACAGAGACGATCTGGCCTCCGTCATGAGTGAGCGGAGAAAGATACGGGGAGACGTGGAAACCGTTCTCAATCTGAACCTTCTCCTTCACAGGATGAAGGAGAAGAGGAGCAGAAGGCTTTCGGAGCTAAGCTCCATCAGACCGTGGATGAGTTACGACCTGCCTTTGGACCTAAGTGAAACGTCGAAGTGCGACATAACTTTGGGCGTCATACCTTCAGCCGCCGATGTGGCCGGCATCATAGACGCCGTATCCCGAGCTTGCGGTGAAGCGGATATACGGGAGGTTAACAGAGACAGGGATTTGATCTACATTGCCATGATTTCCCTGAAGGAGGAAACGGATAAAGTCCTTGGGATATTGAGACAGTATGGATTCACGGTTTCACCTTTTAAAGGGCTGAAAGGTACGGCGCCGGAATGCGAAAAGTTCCTTCTCGGAGCTATCGAGAAGCTGGACGACGGCATAAAGAAGGCAGAGGAGGACATAGCTTCTAAGTACGGATACCGGCAAGGAATAGAGTGTCTTCACGATCAGCTGATCATGGAGCGAGACAGGGAGAGGGCGAGAGAGAAGCTGCTCGATACGGAGAGAACCTTCTGCCTGGAAGGGTGGATTCCGGAGATAAGGATAAAAAGCGTTGTAAGGGTGCTGTCAAAGTACGGATGCTGGTTCGAGTTTACTGAGCCGGAAGAAGGCGAGGAGGTGCCGGTAGTTCTTAAGAACCGGCCTATGGCCGTTCCTTTCGAGTCTATAACGGAGATGTATTCTCTGCCGGCCTACGGCACAGTGGATCCAACGGCGATTATGGCGCCGTTTTACGCCATATTCTTCGGCATGATGCTTTCTGACGCCGGATACGGGATAATTCTTACCATAGCAACATACGTCGTCCTGAAGAAGTTCGATTTGGAAGGTATGACGTACAGGATGATGAAGATGCTTTTCTACTGCGGCATATCCACCATGTTCTGGGGCGCCATGTTCGGCGGGTGGTTCGGCGACCTTGTCTCCGTAGCGTCACAGACCTTCATAGGGAGGGAGATCGCTATAGACCCTATATGGTTTAATCCGATGGATGATCCCGTAACGCTCCTGCTCTTCTCCATAGCTCTTGGAATAGTTCATCTGTTCGTCGGTATGGGCGTGCAGGCGTCAGAGATGATAAAGTCAGGCCATAAATGGGATGCTGTGTTTGATGTATTTTCATGGTATATGGTCATAATCGGCGCAGTCATGTGGCTCGGAGGAAGCCAGATAAGCGACGCTCTGGTGAGACCGGGCATGATTCTTGCCATAGCCGGAGCAATAGTGCTCCTTCTTACGGGAGGCAGAAAGAAGAAAGGTATCGGAAAGATAGTGGGCGGATTTGGCGCCATATACAATGTGACCGGCTACGCGTCGGATATACTGTCCTATTCCAGGCTTCTGGCTCTCGGTCTTGCCACCGGTGTAATAGCTCAGGTGGTCAACACTGTAGGCACATTGGCGGGGGGAGGAATAAAGGGAGCCATAGTGATGTTACTGGCCTTCTTCATCGGACATACGTTCAATATGGCGATAAACGCTCTCGGAGCCTTTGTTCACACCAGCAGGCTCCAGTACATAGAATTTTTCGGAAAGTTCTTCGAGGACGGCGGAGAGCCATTCGACCCGCTTCGCAGGAACACCACATATATAAAATTAAGAGATGATACGGACGGAGGTACAAGAAAATGATAACAGGTAATGTAATGGCTTTGTTGGGAGCTGCTTGCGCAGCCATCATGGCGGGAGTAGGAAGCGCTATGGGAGTAGGTATCGCAGGACAGGCTGCCGCCGGAGTAGTGGCGGAGGATCCTAAAAAATACGGAAAGACGCTTATTCTTCAGGCTCTTCCCGGAACGCAGGGAATATATGGCTTAATCGTCGCGTTTCTCATATTCATGAAAATAGGAATGTTCGGTGGAGACGGAATGACAGAGCTTACCCTTACCGAGGGGCTTTACATATTCATTTCAGGCCTTCCGATTGGCGTGGTAGGAGTCTGGTCAGCAATATCCCAGGGAAAGACGGCCGCCGCCGGCATAATGCTTCTGGGCAAGAGGCCTGATCAGGTGGTTAAGGGGATAATTTACGCGGCAATGGTAGAGACATATGCCATATTCGCCCTTCTCGTATCCCTGCTTATGCTCCTGTTCTCCGGAGTATAGAGATTTCGGCAGATACGTGTAAAGGAAGTGAGACGTTTGGCGATAGATAACATAACTTCAAGAATAATCTACGATGCGGAAAAGGAAGCCGCCGTTATCACTAAGGACGCCGAGGAAAGGAAAGAGAAGATACTGTCCGATGCGAGAAAAGCGGCGGAGGAAAAGCGGGAAGCCTTCAGAACGAGGGGAGAAGCAGAGAGAGCCTCTCTGGTAGAGAGAAACGCAGCTGTGGCCAAGATCGACGCAGGAAAGCTGATACTGGAGGAAAAGCAGGCTCTGATAGAGCGCTGTCTTTCCGAAGCCGTGAACAAGGTTGCATCCATGGAAGAAACGGAGTACATGAAATTTCTGGTGGATACGGCTCTGAGCCTGGCGCCGGATGGAGGCGAGCTGATCCTTAACGAAAAGGACAGGGAGCGCTTCGGAGAAAAGCTCCTGGCTCAGTTGAAGGACGGGGAAGGAAAATATTCCCTCTCAGATGAGATCAGGGGAATGAAGGGCGGCCTGGTGGTGAAAAAGGGAAATGTCTATCTGAACGGAAGCCTGGAGGCGAGGATCGAATCCCTGAAAAACGAGCTGGTACCGGAGGTTGCGGCCATCCTGTTCGGAGAAGGAGGAGACGATGGCAAAGAGAAAGACCAATGAATACATCTTTGCGGACGCGTTCATAGGCACCTTCTCCGGAAATCTAATGACCGGCAAGGATCTTTCCAGAGTGATAGGGAGCCGTGATCTGAACGGAGCGGACGCTATACTGAGGGAATACGGATATGGAGATCCTCAGGGACTGAAGGACGGCGACGTGGAGGCATTCATAAGGCGAGAGCAGAACAATCTTTTTGACCTTATATATAACACGCTGCCTGAAAGAAAAGAGCTTGCCTTCATGCTCCTGCCCTACGACTATCACAACATTAAAGTCTGCATGAAAGCGGAGATACTGGGGGTAACTCCTGACGATAACTACCTTATATCCTCCGGCGACACGGACATGATGAAGGCCGTAGCCATGATGAAGGAGAAGAACTATGATTCCATGCCTTCCGTAATGAAGGACGCTGTCGCCGAGGCAGCTGATCTTTACGGAAGAAGCGGCGATCCTCAGGATATAGATATTGTCTTGGATAAAGCCTGCTACAGGCAGATGCTGGAAGAAGCAGAGGCGACGGAAGAGGAATTTCTGATCACCATGACGAGAACCAAGATAGATATCCTTAATCTGAAAGCCTTTGCCAGACTTAAGCAGATGAAAAAGCCGTGGACATTCTTTCAGAAGGTGTTTCTCGACGGCGGCATGATCCCATGGGAGCTTTTTATGACGGGATACGAGGAGAGCCTCACTCAGTTGGCCGACCGTCTGGAGACCTACGGATACGGAGCGGTGATGAGAGAAGGCGGAAAGCACCTTTCGGAAACAGGACAGTTTTGGCTGTACGAGAAGTTGTGCGACGACAGGCTCATGGAGGAAAACAAGAAGGTTAAATATCAGCTCTTCGGAATCAACCCTATAGCCGCCTACTGGTACGGGAAGGAGTTAGAGATAGATAATCTCAGGCTCATACTTACGGGAAAGCTTCTCGGAACGCCGGCGGAAGACATAGAGAAGAGAGTGAGGGAGCCTTATGTATAAGACGGGAATCATAGGCGACAGAGAATCAGTCATAGGATTCAAAGCCGTCGGAATAGACGCCTTTCCGTGCTCCGGCGCTGAAGAGGCGGCTAAGACTCTTCGCCGTATGGCGGAAAGCGAATACGGGATCATCTATATCACAGAGGAACTTGCCTCAGAGATAGAGGATGAAATAGACAGGTACAAGGATGAAATGCTTCCGGCGGTCATCGCCCTTCCGGGAAGGAAAGGCCCTACGGGGGACGGAATGAGGAACGTGAGCAAAGCAGTGGAGCGAGCAGTGGGAGCTGATATCCTGTTTGGAGGTGGAAATAGATGAGTGTCGGAAAGATCGTAAAGGTGTCCGGACCCTTGGTAGTGGCCTCGGGCATGGAAGACGCCGATATGTACGACGTTGTCAGAGTAGGAGATCTGGGACTTATCGGTGAGATAATAGAGATGAGAGGCGGTATGGCTTCGATACAGGTTTACGAGGAGACGGCCGGTATCGGAACGGGAGCTCCGGTAGAATCCACGGGAGCGCCTCTTTCTGTAGAGCTGGGGCCGGGGCTGATCGAGACGATGTACGACGGTATCCAGCGTCCTCTCGAGGCCATGAGGGAAATATCGGGCTCGAATATAACCCGTGGCATTAAGGTTTCTTCCCTGAACAGGGAAAAGAAGTGGGTCTTCGTTCCTTCCGTAAAGCCGGGAGACCGGGTGAGCGGGGGAGACATAATCGGTACCGTACAGGAAACACCTGTGGTAGAGCATAGGATAATGGTACCCAACGGGATCAGCGGAGTAGTCGAATCGGTGGAAACAGGGTCGTTTACCGTCGAGGAGACTGTATGCCGTGTCAGGACCGGTGACGGTGAGGTAAAGGAAGTGACCCTCATGCAGAAGTGGCCTGTGCGTCGGGGAAGACCGTATAAGGAAAAGCTGGTGCCGGAAATGCCCCTTATGACAGGACAGAGGGTCATAGATACAATGTTCCCTATAGCCAAAGGCGGCGTAGCCGCGGTTCCGGGACCTTTCGGCTCCGGCAAAACCGTAGTTCAGCATCAGCTGGCAAAGTGGGCTGACGCCGACATAGTAGTATATATCGGGTGCGGAGAACGGGGAAACGAGATGACCGACGTTCTTATGGAATTTCCGGAGCTGAAGGACCCAAGGAGCGGAGAGTCCCTGATGAAGAGGACCGTTCTCATAGCGAATACTTCGGATATGCCGGTAGCCGCCCGAGAGGCGTCTATATACACGGGAATAACCATAGCTGAGTATTTCAGGGATATGGGATATTCAGTAGCCCTCATGGCCGATTCCACGTCTAGGTGGGCGGAGGCTTTGAGAGAAATGTCCGGACGACTGGAGGAAATGCCGGGCGAGGAAGGCTATCCGGCCTATCTGGCTTCCAGATTGGCTCAGTTCTACGAGAGAGCCGGCAGAGTAGTCGCCTTGGGAAAGGACGGACGGATAGGAGCTCTGTCCGCCATCGGAGCTGTTTCTCCTCCGGGAGGAGACATATCGGAGCCGGTGTCCCAGGCCACCCTTAGAATAGTAAAGGTTTTCTGGTGTCTAAGCTCATCGCTGGCTTACGAAAGACACTTCCCTGCCATTGACTGGCTGCAGAGCTATTCCCTGTACGTGGACAAGATGACCAAGTGGTATGAGGAAAACGTGAGCAAGGAGTTCCCTGCTCTCAGGAGCGGCGCCCTGAGACTGCTTCAGGAGGAGTCCGAGCTGAAAGAAATAGTTCAGCTGGTAGGAGCCGATTCTTTGTCCTTCGAGGACAGAGTAAAGCTGGAGACCTGCAAGTCCATAAGAGAGGACTATCTCCATCAAAACGCTTTTCACGATATAGATACGTATTCTTCCTTTAATAAACAGTATAAGCTGTTAAAGCTGATAATAGCCTTATATGAGCAGTCTACGGAGGCGGTCAGGAGAGGAGTTGACTTCGACAGAATCTCTTCTATGGCCGTAAGAGAAAAAATAGGCAGATTTAAATACGTTGAAGAAGACAAGGTGGATGAAAGCTTTGACAGCATAATGACTGAGATGAAGGCTGAAATCGCAGGCCTGACAGCCGGAGAGGAGGGATAAAATGATCAAAGAATATAAGACCATATCCGAAGTTGCCGGCCCTCTTATGCTGGTAAAGGAAGTGGAGGACGCCACCTATGACGAGCTGGGAGAGATAACCCTGCCATCGGGAGAGAAGCGTTTCTGCAGGGTTCTGGAAATAAACGGAAGCGACGTTCTGGTGCAGCTTTTTGACAGCTCTGCGGGAATTAACCTGAAGGAAAGCACTGTAAGCTTCACCGGAAAGGGAATACAGCTGGCGGTTTCGCCGGAAATGCTGGGCAGAGTATTCGACGGAATGGGACGGCCTACCGACGGAGGCCCGGAGATAATAGCCGAGAAGAGGCTGGACATGAACGGTCTTCCTATGAACCCGGCAGCCAGAGACTATCCGGCCGAGTTTATACAGACGGGAGTTTCTGCCATTGACGGCCTGAACACACTGGTAAGAGGACAGAAGCTGCCTATATTCTCAGCTTCAGGACTTCCTCACGCTGAGCTGGCGGCGCAGATAGCAAGACAGGCCAAGGTTCTGGACGGTGAGAGCAACTTCGCCGTAGTCTTTGCGGCCATAGGCATCACCTACGAGGAAGCTGACTTTTTCGCCTCCGACTTCAGGCGGACGGGGGCCATAGACAGGACCGTAATGTTCATGAATCTGGCCAATGACCCGGCCGTAGAGCGTATCGCCACACCGAGAATGGCCCTTACAGCGGCGGAATACTTGGCATTTGACCTAGGCATGCACGTTTTGGTCATCATGACAGATATTACTAATTATGCTGAGGCACTCCGTGAAGTATCGGCTGCCAGAAAGGAAGTTCCGGGACGAAGAGGATATCCGGGATACCTGTATACCGACCTTGCCACCATGTATGAAAGAGCGGGAAGGAAAAAGGGATTCGAAGGTTCGATAACCATGATTCCTATTTTGACCATGCCGGAGGATGATAAGACTCACCCTATACCTGACTTGACAGGATATATCACGGAAGGACAGATAATACTCTCGAGGGAGCTGTACAGAAAAGGCGTTCAACCGCCTATAGATGTGCTGCCATCTCTGTCCAGGCTTAAGGACAAGGGAATAGGAAAGGGAAAGACCAGAGAGGATCATGCGGACACCATGAATCAGCTGTTCTCGGCTTACGCTAAGGGTAAGGAAAGCTTGGAGCTGATGGCTATTTTAGGAGAAGCGGCCCTGTCCGAGACTGACCTTCTCTATGCCCAGTTCAGTCGGGAATTTGAGGAAAAATACGTTTCTCAGGGAAATGAGGCAGACAGAACCATAGAGGAAACCCTGGACACAGGGTGGAGGCTTTTAGAGCTGTTGCCGAAGAGCGAGCTGAAGAGGATCAGGGACGAATATCTGGATAAATACTATAAGCAGGCAGGTGATCAGTAGTGGAACGGATGAACGTAAATCCGACCAGAATGATGCTCACCTCCCTTAAGCGAAGGCTTGCAACGGCAACCAGAGGTCATAAGCTCCTGAAGGATAAGCGGGACGAGCTGATGAAGAACTTTCTGGAGCTGGCGAGGGAAAACGGGCGGCTCAGAAAGGAAGTGGAAAAGGAGCTGGACGCGGTGCACAGTAATTTTTCCGTAGCAGCCGCTATCATGAGCAATGAGGTCATGGAGGAATCCCTCATGATTCCTAAACAGGGAGTGGAGCTTCAGGTAGGGAAGAAAAATATAATGAGCGTTGATGTTCCGGAGTTCTCCTTTAAAACAAAGGCAGAAAATCCCGGGGATATCTTTCCTTACGGATTTGCCCGAACCTCCGGCGAACTGGACAACGCCATATTCGCCCTTTCCGCTCTCTTTCCTAAGCTGCTGGAGCTTGCGGCAAAAGAAAAGCAGGTTCAGCTCATAGCGGCCGAGCTGGAAAAGACCAGACGTCGAGTTAACGCTCTGGAATACGTCATGATACCGAGGCTTCAGCTGACCATCAGGTACATAAACATGAAGCTGGACGAAAACGAGCGAGGTAATCAGACCAGGCTGATGAAGGTAAAAGACATGATGCTTGAGGAGAGTATCCTGGAAAAGCGGGCAAAAAATGAAGAGGCTATGGAAAGAGCCGCTGAGAGCCTCAGCAAAAAACAACATTAAGAATTCTTAACATTTCACATAAGGTAACGCTTTTGCGGTATAAGTACAGATACAAAAGAGAAAAAAATTCAAGGGTCTCCCGGGCAAGCTATCGGAGACCCTTGGAACGGTAAAAGCGGAGGCCGGATCCGGAAGCCTCCTAGATGTCTATTCCAATATCGTTGTTTATCAGTTGACCGAAGGTTATGGAGCTGTTTCCGAATTTATTGCGGATGTCATCCATAGCCTTTTCTATTGACTCGAACTTTTCTAAGGAAGCCGGGCCGCCGTGGTCTGAGGCTTGACCTATAGGGAAAAAGGAAAGCTGCTCCCCTTCCTGACCGTCTGTCAGATTGATCCCTGTGACCGTAATCAGTCTGATAGGATCAGGAAAGCGCCAGGATGCCGAGATCAGCTCCATTGCGGCATTTTTTATCTCCGAGGAGATGTGAGTAGGCTTGGCCAGCTGCTTTTGACGGGTGATGTTCCGAAAAGAAGGGTCCTTGATATCGACCTTTACTCCCCAAGCTTTGAAGCCGTGCTTTCGCAGCCTTCCCGCCACCGTATCGGCCAGAGACGTTACCGCGGTAAGGACGTCGTCCTCGGATATTAGATCACGGCTAAAGGTGATTCCGTTTCCGACGGATTTAATCTTGGCTCTCTCTCCGGAAAGAGCTACAGGGCTGTCATCCATTCCGGCGGCGTACTTTTTCAGCAGAGCGCCCTGCTTGCCCAGCAGGGATTCTAAAGCCGGAGATGAGGCCTTCGCCAGATCGCCTATGGTATTTATTCCTGAACTCTTCAATTTGCCGGCGGTGGCAAAACCTACGAAAAACATGTTTTCAACAGGCTGAGGCCAGAGGAGCTCCTTGTAATTTTCCCTTGTGATCTCCGTAGTGGCGTCAGGCTTTCTGTATTCGCTGCCCATTTTGGCGAAGATTTTGTTGTATGAAACGCCGGCGGACAAAGTCAGACCCAATTCTCTCTTTACTCTCTCCCTTATCCCGTCGGCAATCTCCTTTCCTGAACCGAAAAGCTTAACGCTTCCCGTCACGTCCAGCCACGATTCATCTATGCTGAAAGGCTCTACCATATCGGTGTACTGATAGTATATGGAGTTTATCAGCTTGCTGAACTTACTGTATTTGTCGTGGTGGGGAGGAAGAAGTATCAGGCCGGGGCATTTTCGTCTGGCTTGACCGATGGTTTCGGCGGTGACTATGCCAAAAGCCTTGGCGGCTTCGTTCTTTGCCAGAATTATGCCGTGACGGATGTCCGGGTCGCCGCAAACGGCCACCGGCCTCTGTCTCAGATCCGGATGCTCCAGAAGCTCCACCGAAGCGAAAAAGCTGTTCATATCGCAGTGTAAGATTACCCTATCCATAACACAATCAGTATAATTGAAACGCCCGCCATGTGCAATTATCAAATATCTCTCACAAAAAGGGAAAAAACTATGATATAATGAATTGGCTGTAAATTGTGATTCAACCGGAGGAAAAGATGAGCAGGATCATGGTATGCGTAACTAAGCAGAAGACCTGTCAGAGGCTTATCGAGTACGGAAAGGCCCTGAAGACGTCTGATGATGATACTATGCACATTGTCCATGTGGCGGGAGTCGACTACAATTTCCTGGGGGACTCTGAGGAAGGCCGCGCGCTTGATTTCCTCTACGAAAAAGCCAGGGAGGCCGGAGCCGATCTATTGGTTCTTAAGTCGGACGACGTTTTGGAGACCATTTCCGGCGTAGTCAAGGACAACAGGATAGATAAGATCGTAGTCGGCGTATCCCGTGAGGAAAAAGGATTCGACGGTTTCATAGATAATCTGAAAAATGCGGTAAGGAACAGAGCTACGGTCTATGTGGTGGGGGAAAACCCTGCAGGGACTGATTAGTCCGCAATGAGGAGGTAGAAGTTGAGATTACTTAATATGATAATGGGAGGCATCCTTACGATTCTGGGGGTGTTCTCCATAGCGAACGCGGGACTGAGCTTTATTTCAATGGCGTTTCCTATAGGAGTGATACTTACTTGCATAGGCATTGTGGAGTGCATATCTTACAGGAGCAGGGACGAGGATGTAGAGCACAGGCACTGGGTCCTCATAGACGGACTCACCACCTTTATACTTGGCATAGTGGTGCTGACGGGACAGCTGGCGGCTGATGTGGCGGTTCCGGTCATATTCGGTATGTGGAGCATGATAGCGGGCATTCGGTATCTGGTCATCATCACTCACGTGGATAAAAAAGAAGAGAAAAACCTAGACTTCTACTGGACGGTGATTGCGTCTATCTGCAACTTTGTAGTAGGCCTGTATACCTTCTTTAACGTCTCATTGTTCAATCTGCCTGTATTGATGATGCTGGGAATCATATTCATCGTCCAGGGTATTAACGTCGTCAAAGTCGGAATAGATACTACCTATAGAAAGCCTAATGTGATAAAGACTAAAGAAGATCTCATCGCCGAGGCGGAAAGGAAGGCTGAAGAGGCCAGACTGCAAGCCAGAATAGCTGTAAAGAAGGCGCGGAGAGCGAAGAGAGCTATAAAAGAGGCAGAAGAGGTAAAGGTCACCTACGACATCTTCAACGAACCGATAGTCCCTTCTGAAGAGCTTTTGAAGAAGGCCATGGAAGGGAAAGAGGAGAAAAAGCCTGAAGAGCCGGCAGCAAAGAAGAAGAGAAAGAGTACGAGCACAAGCAAAAGCAAGGACGCAAGCACAAGCAAGA
>CAYTYN010000001.1:0-31814 GCA_964442135.1 uncultured Oscillospiraceae bacterium | reverse complement strand
GACAAAGGATGTGGGTCTAGTGAAGAGCATTTCTCACCATAGATGGGATATATGTATTATCGGAGGAGGAGCCTCAGGCCTTGCCGCCGCGGCCTCCGCCGCCATGGAGCTGGAGGGGAAGGGAGCTTCAGGACGAATACTGGTGCTGGAAAAACGGAAAAAGACCGGCAGCAAGATATGCGCGTCGGGAAACGGCAGGTGCAATATGTCCAACGAAGCCTGTCCCCACGTGGAAGAGACCTTGGGGTTTTTCAGCCGTGTAGGCGTACTGACCAGAACCGACGGGGAGGGAAGGATATATCCATATTCAGAGGAGGCTTCCGATGTGGAAAAGGCTCTGCGTCTCGCCGCAGAGAACAGGGGTGTAGTTATCGTGAAAGATACACAGGTCACCGGACTTGAAAAGGAGGAAGAGGGATTTTCCGTAACTGCGCTTCGTGCAGTGGACGGAGAGAAGGAGACCGGCTCCATTTCAGCTGATCAGGTACTAATAGCCACCGGAGGCAAATCCTACTCCTCCCTAGGCACTGTGGGAGACGGATATCCTATGGCGAAGAGGCTGGGACACAGAGTGCTGCCTTTGGTTCCGGTTCTTACAGCCATAGAAGTTAAAGAGGACATAAGAGCCCTTGCCGGCGTTAGAGAAAAGGCTAAAGTCTGCCTTTACTGCGGCGGAAGGTGTGTTTTCAGCGAGGAGGGCGAGGTGCAGTTCACCGCAGACAGCCTTTCCGGAATATGTATATTCAATATGTCACGATGGCTGAAGTTGGAAAGGGGAAAGAAGCTGAGGGACGGATTTGACCAATACCGGATAATCATAGATTTCCTTCCCGATCTCACCGAAAAAGAGGCAGGTGAATTCATAGAGGCTCAGGAGAAGAGGGGGCTTACGGGAGAAGACGCCATGAATTCCCTGGTAAAGGCTAAGCTGGCAAAGGCTGTGGCAGAAGGATGGCTTTCCCGGGAGCCAGCCCTGCGGCAGTTGAAGGGTATGAAGCTTTCACCGAAAAAACCTAAAGGATGGGAATATGCCCAGGTTACCAGAGGAGGAGTCGACAGAGATGAGGTGGACATGGACACCATGGAATCGTCTCTAATGTCCGGCCTCTACTTTGCCGGAGAGATTCTGGACTACGACGGCCCCTGCGGCGGCTTCAACCTGAATCACGCATGGATTACCGGAATCAGGGCGGGAAAGGCCATGGCATTAAGGGTCATGGAAAATCATCAGCGAGGATAACATATGTACAGAATCCATCAGATAAAACTTAGACCGGGGGAGCCGGAGAGCCATCTGAAGGAGAAGATCCTGAAGAGAATAGGACGAAAGGATATATTGATAACAGATATCCACATAGTACGAAAGTCCATAGACGCCAGGAGGAAGGACGACATATTCTGGGTGTATTCGGTGGATTTTCAAGCCGGGTATAAGAAGAGGCCAGAGGAGACAGCACGGCTGTCCACAGGGGGAAAAGGCGGCGTAGAGATAAGTCCGGAGCTGTCCTTTCACATGCCTCTTTCGGGAGATCAGCCTTTGGAGGAGCGTCCCGTCATAGCCGGATTCGGCCCCTGCGGCATGTTCGCCGCCCTCATACTTGCAGAGGCCGGATACAGGCCAATGGTCTTAGAACGGGGAAAGGATGCTGACAGCAGGGCGGAAGATGTAGCCAGGTTCTGGAATGAGGGAAAGCTGGATCCCGAGTCCAACGTTCAGTTCGGAGAAGGGGGAGCCGGCACCTTCTCCGACGGCAAGCTGACCACAGGTATCAGAGACGTCAGGATACGAAAGGTGCTGGAGGAGCTGGTAGAAGCAGGTGCTCCCGAAGACATACTGTATCTGGCAAAGCCTCACATCGGTACAGACATACTCCGACGGGTGGTGAAGAATATAAGGGGGAAAGTGATCGGGCTGGGAGGAGACGTAATGTTTTGCTCCAGGCTGGAAAGGCTGGAGATAGAGGACGGAAGGCTGACAGCCGTAGGAGTGGTCAGAGAAGGCAGAGAAGAGGTCATCAGAGCCTCTGAGCTGATTCTGGCCACAGGCCACAGCGCCAGAGACACCTTCCGCATGCTCCGTGACGCAGGGATAGCCATGGAACAAAAGCCTTTTTCCATAGGCGTCAGAATCGAACACTCACAGGAGCTGATCGACATGGCCCAGTACGGCAGGCTTAGCAGAGGCTACGCAGATCACAGGGGAGAATCGACCGATCTTCTCCCTGCGGACTACAAGCTGTCCCGGAGGCTTGAAAACGGCAGAGGAGTATATACCTTCTGCATGTGCCCGGGAGGAAAGGTGGTCATGGCAGCTTCTGAGAAAGAATCCGTAGTGACCAACGGAATGAGCGAAAGCAGAAGGGACAGCGGAACAGCCAACAGCGCATTGCTGGTAGACGTGAGGACAGAGGACTTCGGTTCCGACGACGTCCTCGCCGGAGTGGAATTTCAGAGAAGGTGGGAGCATGCAGCCTTCAAAATGGGCGGCAGATGTGAAAACCGCGCTCCTCAGACATACTGGAGGGACTTTCGGGATAACACGGATAAAGGGTCGCCGGTAATAGAATCCCTTCCCGATTTCGCGGTCGAAGCCATAAGGGAAGCCGTGCCAATCTTTGGAAGGAAGCTTAAGGGATTCGACTCCGATGACGCATTGCTGACAGCGGTGGAGAGCAGAAGCTCGTCTCCCGTTAGAATCCTGAGAGATGAAAATATGGAATGCTCCGTGGCCGGCATAAGACCGTGCGGAGAGGGAGCAGGCCACGCCGGAGGCATTATGAGCGCCGCCTGTGACGGCATAAAAGCCGCCGAAAAGATAATAAGCAAATACGCAAAACCGAAAATATAGTATAGAGAAGGAGCCCACCGAAAAAAAGACCATCTTTCCGGAGAGGCTCCTTTAGTTTATCAGATGAGTACCTTTCCTGTCATTTCATCGGGAACGTCGAGATCCATTAGCCTGAGCATGGTAGGAGCCAGATCTGCCAGCTTACCTCCCGGCTTCAGCTTCCATTTCTCAGGGTTTGCTTCGGCTTCAGCCGATATGAGGACTAAAGGCACCGGGTTTAAGGAATGGGAGGTGACTACGTTTCCCTTCTCATCTGCCATTACATCGGCGTTGCCGTGATCGGCGGTGAGAAGGATCTGTCCCCCCTGCTCCAGTACAGCGTCCACCACCGTGGATACGCATTTGTCGAGAGCCTCTATGGCCTTTACCGCCGCGGAGAAAACTCCGGTATGGCCTACCATGTCCGCATTGGCGTAGTTCAGGATAATGGCGTCGTATTTAGACGATTTTACTGCTTCTACCACCTTTTCCGTTACCTGAAACGCGCTCATCTCAGGCTGGAGATCGTAGGTAGCCACCTTAGGGGATGGCACCAGTATGCGATCCTCTCCGTCATAAGGCTTTTCCCGTCCGCCGTTAAAGAAGAAGGTTACGTGCGCGTATTTTTCCGTCTCCGCTATGCGAAGCTGTTTAAGGCCAAGGGAGGCTATATACTCTCCAAAGGTGTTCTCCGGCTGTTCAGGGGGAAAAGCCACAGACACGTTAGGCATGGAGCTGTCGTACTCAGTCATGCATACGTAGGCGGATATATTAGGTATTACCTTCCTGTCAAAGCCGGTAAAGCCGTCGTCTACAAAGCAGCGGGTGATTTCTCTGGCTCGGTCCGGACGGAAGTTGAACATGATCATGGCGTCGCCATCAGGCACCGTGCCACTTTCATCGCCTATTACAGATGGAAGTACGAACTCATCGTTTTCGCCTCTTTCATAAGCTGCTTCCAAGGCTTCCGGCGCTGATCCGAAACGAGGCCCTAACCCGCTTGTCATAGCGTCGTAAGCTTTCTCCACCCTTTCGAATCGATTATCCCTGTCCATGGCATAATATCTTCCGGCTAGGGTGGCTATGGACCCGTCCATGCCGTATTTTTCGGAAACATCGTTTAAATACGACGTCAGATCCTCTATATATTTTCCCGCACATCTGGGGGGAACGTCTCTGCCGTCCAAAAAAGCGTGTATTCTTACCTTTTTTACGCCCTTAAGTCCCGCCATATCTATAAGGCCGAAAAGGTGGTCTATATGGCTGTGAACTCCTCCGTCGGACAGAAGGCCGAGAAAGTGGAGACCTTTTCCGGAGGAAGCGGCTTTCTCCATGGCCTCTGCAAGTGCCGGATTATCTGATAAGGTTCCGTCCTCTATAGAGTTGGATATGAGAGAAAGATCCTGATATACTACCCGTCCCGCGCCTATGTTAAGATGGCCCACCTCGGAATTGCCCATCTGGCTCCCGGGGAGTCCGACGGCCTTTCCGCAGGCGTCTAAGGTGGTGTGGGGATAAGTTCGGAAGATGTGCTCCAGTTTCGGTTTGCAGGCAGCCGCTATAGCGTTGCCTTCTTCCGATGGATTTACACCGAAGCCGTCAAGTATCATGAGCATGGTCGGCCTTTTTTCTATTTTCATGAAAATATTTCTCCTTTCTTCAAAAACTTCGGCTCCAGAACTTCCGGAGCTTACGCTGTCCTTTGATTATATCAAAATATCTGATATAATCAAATACAATAAAGTTTTCCGGGAGACACTGTGAAGAAAGAAATGATCTGGACAGAAAAGCAGAGAGAAGCCATAGAGATCAGAGACGAAAATATACTGGTAGCGGCCGCGGCAGGGTCGGGAAAGACCGCGGTTCTCGTTGAGCGGATAAGAAGACTCATCGTGGAGGACAGAGTGCCGGTGGACCGGATGCTCATAGTGACCTTCACCAATGCCGCCGCGGCGGAGATGAAGGAGAAAATAAGGCAGGCTCTGTATAAGGAACAGGAAAACGGCGGAGAGGACGGAGTTTATGCCCGCAGGCAGCTTTCCCTGCTTCCTCAGGCCAGTATCAGCACCTTTCACTCCTTTGCCCTCAACGTCATAAGGAAATACTTTTATCTCACCGACTTGGAGCCGGGATTCACCATTTGCGACGAGGCCGGAGCTGCGATCATGGGGGAAGACGCCATGGACGAGCTGATGGAGAAGAAGTTCGAGGAAGGAAGTCCTGAATTCTATGATTTTCTTGACCGATACAGCTCAGGCAGAAACGTTAACGGGGTCAGGGAAATGATTCTTTCTACCCATAAAACGGTCATGGCCATGCCCTATCCATATAAGTGGATGGAGGAAAAGATAGGAGAGCTTTTTCTGCCGGAGGAAGAGTTTTCCAAGACGAAGCTGATGGCCTCAGTGTGGGAGTACGTCAACGAGTCCCTGAAAAAAGCCGTGGAGACGACCTTACGGACTGAGGAATTTTTAAAGGATGAGGGATTCGACCGCTTTGCCGTAAAGGTGAGAGAGGGACTGGGCGCGGCTTTGGAGGAGGCCGTCCGGGAAGCGTCGGCGAAGGACTTCGACCGGCTCGGTCAGGTTCTCTCCACGGTTTCCGGTCCAAGGCTGGTTCCCAACAAGGAAGAAAAGGCAGTATGGCCTGACATAAAGGAAAAGGTGTCCGTTTCCATTAAGGACGCCGTGACCCGAGTAAAGGAGCTCAGAGAGAACATCTTCTGCGGAAGCCTTGAGGAGCAGGTCAGGGACATGAACGAGACTGCGCCTTTTGTCAGATATCTGGCCGGTCTGGTAAAGGAGTTCGATCAAATCTACCTACAGGACAAGAAAAAAAGGAAGACGGCGGACTTCGCAGATATAGAGCATTACTGCCTAAAGGTACTGGAAAATCCTGAGGCTCAGGAGTTTTACAGGGAGAAGTTCAAATACATATTCATCGACGAATATCAGGACACCAATGTAATTCAAGAGGAAATCATAGGAAGGATAAAGAGAAAAGACAATCTCTTCATGGTCGGGGATATAAAGCAGAGCATATACAGGTTCAGACTGGCCGAGCCGTCCATATTTCGGAGGAAGTACGCCGAGTACGGAGAATGTCTCGACGGAACCTCCAGAAAGATAGATCTCAACCGTAACTACAGGAGCAAAAGCGCCGTCTTAGAAGGTATAAACCGGGTGTTCGAGGGCGTTATGGACGATTACGATCAGGACGCCAGGCTCTACCCGGGAATAGAATACGGAGGGGAGCTGAACTTCAGACCGGAGATGCTGGTTTTGGATTTCGCCGAAGGGGAGAAGGAGAACGCCGGAGCAGAGGCCCTGCCGGAGGAGCTGGCCGAGCTGAAAAAGGTGGAGATGGAGGCTCTTCAGGCGGCGAACCTTATCAGCGATTCCCTGGGGCGGGAATACTTCGATCCTAAGACGGGGGAGATAAGGACGTTAGAGCGCAGGGACATTGTCATTCTTTTGAGAAGCGCAAGGAATTACGCCGACGTGTACTACAGCATACTGAAACGATGCGGACTGGACGCCTATGTGGATGACAATGAAGGGTATTTTGACACCATGGAAATACAGGTGTTCATGAATCTTCTTTCGGTGATAGACAACAAGAAGCAGGACGTGCCTCTCATAAGCGTGCTCCATTCAGAGATTTTCGGATTTTCCGCCGACGATCTGGCCAAGGTGAGAATCGGGCAGAAGACCGGTTCCTTTGAGTCCGCTCTGAGAAGCTATGGAGAGACTCACGGGGGAGACGCCCTGGGGGAGAAATGCGCCTTTGCCCTTTCCGCCATAGATGAATGGAAGGGTCAGTCCCGTATTATGCCCTTAGGCCGGTTCATTTGGAAGCTGATGCTGGACACCGGGTACTACATAATCATGGGAGCCATGCCGGGAGGAAGCCAGCGACAGGCCAATCTAAGGGCGCTGGTGGATAAGGCTGAGGAATTCTCCTCCGACAATCAGGGCAGCCTGTACGGCTTCATGAGATACATAGATTCGGTGAAGACGAGAAAGGTGAGGATCGGTCAGGTGCGCCTGATAGGAGAAAAGGACGACGTGGTTCGCATCATGACCATACACAAGAGCAAAGGGCTGGAGTTTCCCATGGTCATCCTGGCAGGCTGCGGCAGAAGGCTGAATTACTCCAAGGGGGGCAGAGGAGTGGCCCTCCATAGGGAACTGGGCATAGGTTTGACGCTGGAAAATCCGGCCGAAAGGTGGTACAGGCAGACTTTGGTGCAGAGAGCCGTAAAGCTGGCTGTCAGACGGGAAGAAGCCGAAGAAGAGGTGAGGGTTCTATATGTAGCGATGACCAGGGCAAAGGACATACTTTATGTCCTCGGCTCGGTAAACAAGGGAAAGGAATACGCGGCAGCCCGTGAAAGCGGTCTTTCCAAGGATACCAATTACCTCTCCATGATATCAGACTCCATGCCGTACAGGCTGATTAAGGCCTCTGACGTGGACGGCTCCCTCATGTCGGAAAAGAGCCACGTGAGAGGGGACATTCTCAACCGAGACATATTCCGAGGCCGCCTTACGAAGGAACAGCGAGACAGAGTCATATCCATATTGGAATATGAATATCCGTTCAGCGAGGCTCGGCTGCTAAAGCCGAAGTACTCCGTGTCCGAGCTTAATGCCGCCTCTTACGGAGAGGACGGGGAAATGGAGAAAATGAGACTGGGGCCGGAGCAGGAAGAGGCTGAACGGCCGGTATGGAAGGGTGAAGCAGAGCTGAGGATTCCCAATTTCATGGTGAGAGAGAGAAAGCTCTCACCGGCTGAAAGGGGAACATGCTTTCACAGACTGATGGAGAATCTGGATTTTGCAAAGGCACGGGAGGCCGGAGCCGGATATGTGGCTCACGTGGTTGAAGAGATGAGGAGAAGAGGTGTGTTTTCTGATGAAGAGGCTGATTCCATCGGGACAAAGTCGGTTGCCGACTTCTTTGAGACCGATATAGGAAGGAGAGCGGCGGCGGCAGCGGAACGAGGCGACCTAAGGCGGGAAAAACCCTTTACCCTAGTCTCGGACAGGAAAGGGGAGCCCATAATGATACAGGGAATGATAGACTGTTTCTTTTCGGAAGGAGATAAAGCCGTATTGGTGGATTACAAGACCAATCGGATAGATCCGTCCCGAGATATAGAGGAAGAGGCCGAGAGAATCAAGGACGCTTACAGGGAGCAGATTGCCATATACAGAGACGCTGTTTTGAAGGGCACAGGTGCTTCTCAATGCGAAGCCTTCCTCTATCTGGTACAGGCAGGGGAAGTTATAGCCATGGATAAATAACAGCAGTGAAAGGAAGAAAAATGACAGGATTAGTTATAGAAGGCGGCGGCATGAGAGGAATATTCGCCGCGGGAGTTTTGGAATATTTTCTCGAACACAATATAAAGGCGGACTACGTCATCGGCGTATCTGCCGGAGCATGTCACGCATGCAGCTATTTGAGCGAACAGAAGGGAAGAGCCTTTGCCGTTTGCACCGACTACAGGGACGACCCTCGGTACGGCAGCTTTGCCAGCCTGATAAAGACGGGAGATTATTTCGGAAAGGACTTCATATACCACAGAATACCGGAGGAGCTGGATCCCATAGATAACGAACACTTCAAGGAGGCAGGCAGGAGATTCGAGGTAAGCGTTTTCAACTGTCTGACAGGAGAAGCGGAGTATCCTCAGATAAAGGACATGCTGGAGGATATAGACTGGATCATGGCCTCAGGCTCCCTGCCTTTGTTCGCCAAAATGGTAGAGATAGAAGGCGTTCCTTACATGGACGGAGGACTGGTCGATTCTATTCCGGCAAGACACGCCATAGAAGATGTGGGATGTGACAAGACCATAGTCATACTTACCAGGGAAAGGGGATACAGGAAGTCCGTCAGCAGGTCCATTCCGCTGGTAAAGGCTAAGTACAAGGATTATCCTAAGCTTATAGAGGCGCTGGAGCGGCGTCACCTTGTATACAACGAAAGCCTGGAGTACATAGACGAAGAGGAGAAGAAAGGAAAGGTATTTGTCATCGCGCCTGTAGGGCCTCTGGGTGTAGGCAGGCTGGAAAAGGACAGACAAAAGCTGAAGAACGCGTACCTGGAAGGTTATTATGTTACAGAAAGCTATGAAAAGAGGCTGACGGAATTCCTTAACAGATAGAAAACTCGGAAAATTAAGGCGTAAAGACCATAGATATGCTGTTTTTCGTTGTGAAAAGACACCACATGTGGTATAATCGAGTCAGCGATTTGACCCCGGGATGGAGTCCGCACAGGCGCGGTCTTCTGCGGGGAGGATCATATTATTGAAGAAAACGAGAAAAACTTTGAGAAGACTTTAGTGAATAAGTCAGGAGAAAGAAATGAGTAGCGAAATCAACTCAACCAATTTCATTCACACCATTATCGATTCGGATCTGGAGAGGGGAAAGCGAAAAGAAGTCTACACCCGTTTTCCTCCGGAGCCTAACGGATATCTTCACATAGGTCACGCCAAGGCCATATGCATCAATTTCGGAACTGCGGAAAAGTATGGAGGAAAGTGCAACCTGAGATACGACGACACCAATCCGGTAAAGGAGGATGTGGAGTACGTCAACGCTATAGAAGATGATATAAAGTGGCTGGGATTTCGGTGGGAAAAGCTGCTCTGGGCCTCGGACTACTTCGATATAATGTACGAAGCGGCTGTCCTCCTGATAAGGAAGGGACTGGCCTACGTAGACGATCTCACAGCTGAACAGATAAAGGAATACCGGGGCACACTGACAAAGCCCGGAAGAGAGAGCCACTGCAGAGAGCAGGGGGTGGAGGAGAACCTGAGGCTGTTCGAGGAGATGAAGAAAGGAAAGTTCGCCGACGGAGAGAGAGTTCTGCGCGCTAAGATAGACATGGCTTCTCCTAACATTAACATGAGAGATCCGGTGATATACAGGATAGCCCACGAGCCGCCTCATCACAATACGGGGAAAAAGTGGTGCATATATCCTATGTACGACTTTGCTCATCCTATAGAGGACGCCGTTGAGGGAATCACTCACTCCCTTTGCTCTCTGGAGTTCGAAGATCACAGACCTCTTTACGACTGGGTGCTCAGAGAAGTGGGACTTTGGGAAAATCCGCCTCAGCAGATAGAGTTCGCAAGGCTTAATCTCACCAACACTGTGATGAGCAAGCGTTACCTGAGATCCTTCGTAGAGGAAGGCGTTGTGGAGGGGTGGGACGACCCGAGAATGCCGACCATAGCCGGTCTCAGACGGAGAGGCTATACCCCTGAGGCCATAAGAGATTTCTGCGAGAGGATAGGAGTTTCCAAGGCTAACAGCACTGTGGACATATCCCTTTTGGAGCACTGCGTGAGAGAAGACCTTAAGACCAGAGTGGAGAGCAGGAACGTAGTGGAGGATCCCATAAAAGTGGTGATCACCAATTATCCCGAAGGAAAGAGGGAAACGGTAGAGCTGGAAAACAACAAGGAGGTCCCTGAGATGGGAACGAGAAGGATCCCGTTCTCCGGAGAGCTTTATGTGGACGGCGCAGACTTTATGGAAGTTCCGGCAAAAAAGTATTTCAGGCTTTTCCCGGGAAATGAGGTGCGCTTTAAGGGAGCCTACTTCATTAAGTGCAACCATGTGGTAAAGAACGAGGACGGTTCCATAAAGGAGCTGCTCTGCACCTATGATCCTGAGACGAAGTCCGGAGAGGGATTTGAAGGCAGAAAGGTAAAGGGCACCATCCACTTTGTAGACGCAGCTACAGCAGTAAAGGTAAAAATAAGAAATTACGGGTATCTGATGGTTGAGGATGAAAATGGCAATCTGGTGAAAAACCCTGATTCTGTGGAGGAAAAGTGGGGATATGCCGAACCCTCCATAGCTGAAGCAAAGCCCGGAGAGAGATTCCAGTTCTTCCGCCACGGATACTATATCGCCGATACAGAGCTGACCACTGATACGGAAAAGGTCTTCAATCGGATAGTAGATCTGAAGAGCTCTTGGAAGCCGGGGAAGTAGTGAGACGCAGGGTTATCATAGGGTTCGGCGCACCACGGGCTTAAGCGGAATGCGTAAAAGATAGAAGGGAAACGGAGTGTAGGAGGTATATAACATGGAAAAGCTGCGTGAGTATCTGCAGATGATGGAATTTAAGAGACGGACCGTGGGAGGTCTGGACGAGGAGAACGTCCTGATACACATTAAAAAAATCTGCGATTTGGCTCGGGAGGAGATGGAAGAGCAGGGCAGAGCCTTCGAAGCCGCTACCCGCAAGATGCAGGGGAATTTAGATGAACTGAAAGACCAGCTTGCAAGGTATCGCGCCGCTTACCAAAAACTGCAGGACGTCAACGAAAAGATGGATGCCCGTATGCGTGAGCTGGAGAAAGAGGCGAATCAATACGGGAAAGCGAAAGAACGTGCGGAACAGGAGCAGAAGAAGTACCGCGCCAAGCACCTGGAGCTTATGGCGGCGGTGGATACTCTGCACAGCGTAACGGCGAATGCGGAGAAGGCCGCTCGCAAGGAGATGAGCGCGGCGCTGCGTGCGGAGGAAGAGCGTGCCCGAAGCAGGATTCAAGCCGAAATAGAGCGCGAGCGGGACGCCGCCAGACAGGAGATCAATAAACTCCATAAGGATATTGCATATCTCACACGGAAACGGGAGACGATGAAGGATTCCCTGCTCAAGGAGTGTGAACAGTGGAAGCGGCACTTGGATTGGCTTGCAAGCCGGCTGGAACCGAGAGAAGAGTCAAGTGCAAGGATGTGGCCTCCTGCGGGCGATCTGAAGGTTGACGAGGTTGACGAGTTCGACGCGCCTCCCCTGAGGGACATTGACTACGACGAAAACGATGACATAACAAGGCAATCTGATACGGAGGAAGAGTTCACTGAGGATCTCATCCGAGAGGTCAGATGAAAACAGGGTCGGAGGAGGATCCTGATACGGTAAAGATTTAATGCGGCCGCCTGTGCTTCAGGCGGCCGCATTTGCAATCATTCGTTTATTTCCTGCTCTGATTGCTTTGCTGCAATTCCGGAGTTATTTTTCCTCGTTTCCGATACAGCTGAAGGGCAATGACTATGGTTACGGCTTCTGACAACGGCATGGTCAACCAGATGCCTGAAACTCCCAAAACCGGAGGAAGGGTAATTATGAATACAATCACAAGGAGAAGGGACCGAAGGGAAGAAATGACGGCAGAAACAAGACCGTTTCCTAAAGCGGTAAAGTATCCCGATAAAAAGACGTTGACGCCAATAAACAAGAAAACGGGACTGAACAATTTCAAACCGTTCCATGTGATATGGAACACATTTCCGTTTTGCACAAACAGTCCGATAATTGCCTGACCTTCCGACAAGGATATCGCTACAATCACAAAGGAACTAATCCCTATTGTAAGAAAGCTGTACCTTAATGTTTCGACTATTTTCCGGTGATTTCGAGAGCCGACACTATAACTTATAACCGGAGCTGTGGCTACCGCTACCCCCATATAGAATGAGATGAAGAAGTAGTAAATATACATAATGATCGTTACCGCCGCAACCCCGTCTTCTCCAAAATATTTCATCACCATAATATTGAACAGCAGGGTGGTGATTCCGGTAGAAAGCTCCGTCAGCATTTCACTGCTTCCGTTGGTGCAGGATTTCATTAATACTCTGAAGTCAACTTTAGGTTTGCAGAATTTGATATGCCCATATTTCAGAAAATAGATAAGTCCGATCAGCGCGCTGATACTAATGGAGATGGCAGTTCCCAGTGCGGCGCCGAGAGTTCCCGTTTTGAAAATCCCCACGAAAATGTAATCTAACAATACATTTAGCACCAAACCTGTGATTGACATTGCAAGACCAACCTTAGAGCTTCCGTCGCTTCGAACCAGATATTCAAAGAACAACTTGAAAGACATGGGGAGAGCGGCCAAAAAAGTAATCCGCGCATATGGGAGTACGTGCTCCAGCAACCTGTCGCTGCTTCCAAGCATATAAGAAATCGGCTCCAAAAAAGCGATTCCAACACCGGTAAACACAATTGAAAAGATCAATAGAACAACACAGATAAAGCTGAAAACTTCACCGGCTTTTTCGAGTTCTTTCTTTCCCAACAATTCGCCGATAACAGCGCCGGAACCGGTAGCAAGCATAACTGCAACCCCAAAAATAACGCAGGTTATTGGGATTACGATGTTGATACCTGCCAATGCGTCTGAACCGGCATAACGTGAAACGAAAAAGCCGTCAATCGTCGTGTAAAAAGACAGAAAAATCATCGTCAGTACGCTGGGCAGCAGATATCCCAGGTATGCACTGTATCTCATCGGCTTTTCGAAGCTCTCAATCATAAAACCGCCCTCCGCAAAACTTGAAACAGTTATCCTTTAATGTTACGATAAAGGATATAGTAACTATATTGTCAAGAGGGGAAGTGAGAGGAAGTATGGAAAATTATTTTTCTATCGGAGAGCTTGCAAAATATCAAAATGTTTCAAAGCAAACCCTAATCTTTTATGACAGGATCGGACTGTTTTGTCCTGCATTTATCGACCCGAATAACGGATATCGTTATTACAGTTCCGAGCAGATCGATTATTTGGACACAATCTTGATCATGAAGAAAATCGGTTTTTCTTTAAATGAGATTAAAGAACACATGGAAAATTACAACGTAAACAGCAGCTTGGCCGTATTGGGAAAGCAGATCTCTGTCATTGACGCACGCATAGATGAATTATGTTTAATCAGAAATCGTCTGGAACATCGCTGCAAGCAGATGGACAGCGCTCTGACCTATATGCGGCGGGAAATACCCATCATTACGGAAAATGCGCCGGAACAGTACCTTTATGTTCAGCCGGTATCGTCGCCATACAGCTTGAAAGAAATCAGCATTGCTACAAAAAAGTGCTTTTCACAGGCTTTTCAAAACCAACTGCCGATCTATTTTCAATGCGGCGTGATTGTTCCGTGGGAACATATAAAGAAGCAGCGATACACGGCCGCGACATTTGCTTTTTTGCCGATTGAACAAACGGATAAAACCGATAACGTTATGGCGCTTCCACTCGGAAAATATGTAAGCGCCTATCATATCGGAAATTATTTGTCCATCGGAGAGTCTTACGAAAAAATCATAAAGCATTGTGCGGCAAATAACCTTGAAATCATCTCAGACTCTTACGAATTCTGCATAAACGATTACATCACGTCTTTCGATGAAAACGAATATATCACTAAAATCATGTTCTATATTAAAGACAATGACCTGTAAACCGGAGGCGCAGACGGCCTTCCCATCGGAGCAGCCGTCGAAAGCACCTTACAGCAGCCTTTTCAGAAACATGCCGGTATATGAAGCCTTGCAGGCGGCAATCTCCTCCGGAGTGCCGGTGGCTATGACGGCGCCGCCTTTGTCCCCTCCCTCGGGTCCCAGGTCTATGATGTAGTCGGCGCACTTTATAACGTCCAGGTTATGCTCTATGACGACCACCGTGTTTCCGGCCTCGACAAGCTTTTGCAGGACGGCTATCAGCTTATCCACGTCGGCGAAGTGAAGTCCGGTAGTCGGCTCGTCTAAGATGTAAAGGGTCTTTCCGGTGCTCCGCTTAGAAAGCTCGGCAGCCAGCTTTATCCGCTGAGCCTCGCCTCCCGAGAGCTGGGTAGAAGGCTGTCCCAGCTTTATGTAGTCGAGGCCGACCTGGTTAAGGGTGTCCAGCTGCCGCTTTATGGACGGTAAATTGCTGAAGAAATTTAGGGCTTCGGCAACGCTCATATCCAGAACGTCGAAGATGCTTTTGCCCTTGTATTTAACCTCCAGGGTTTCCCTGTTATACCTGCGCCCCTTGCACACCTCGCAGGGAACGTACACGTCCGGAAGGAAGTGCATCTCTATTTTTATGATTCCGTCCCCCTTGCAGGCTTCGCAGCGTCCTCCCTTTACGTTAAAGCTGAATCTGCCCTTCTCAAAGCCTCGGATTTTGGATTCCGGAAGGGACGAAAACAGATCTCTTATGTGGGTGAACATGCCCGTATACGTAGCAGGATTGGAGCGAGGCGTCCGTCCTATAGGAGACTGGTCTATGTCTATGACCTTGTCGATGTTTTCGATACCCGTTATGGCGTCGTGATCGCCGGCCTCCTCCTGAATCCGGTTAGTGACGGTGGCGGCTCCTTTATAGAGGATCTCATTTATGAGACTGCTTTTTCCCGAACCGGAGACTCCTGTGACACAGATGAATTTCCCCAGAGGTATATCTACGTCGATGTTTTTCAGGTTGTTTTCCCTGGCGCCTTTTATGGAGATTGTTTTCCCGTTGCCGGTTCGGCGTATCCTCGGAACCTCTATTTTCTTAGTTCCGGAAAGATATTGTCCGGTTATGGAGCGAGGGTCTTTTTTTATATCCTCCACAGTTCCCTGGGCCACCAGCTCACCGCCGTATATACCTGCGCCGGGGCCGATATCGATTATGTGATCTGCGGCATACATGGTATCCTCGTCGTGCTCTACTACAAGGAGGGTGTTCCCTAAGTCGGTGAGCCTTCTCAAGGTTGCGAGGAGCTTTTCGTTATCCCTTTGATGGAGACCTATGCTTGGTTCATCCAATATGTACAGTACGCCCACAAGGCCGGAGCCTATCTGGGACGCCAGTCTGATTCGCTGAGATTCTCCTCCTGAGAGGGAGCCGGACGATCTGGACAGGGTGAGGTATTCAAGACCGACGTTCATAAGGAAGCTGAGCCGTTCCTTTATCTCCTTTATGATCTGGGCGCCTATGAGAATTTCCTTCTCGCTGAGATCGAGGGAGTCCATGAAGTCGTAGCAGTCTCTTATGGACATATCGGATATCTGAGCGATGTTCTTGCCTCCTACGGTGACCGCCAGAACCTCCGGCTTAAGCCTGAGCCCTTTACAGTCAGGACACGTCTTCACGCTCATATAGCTTTGAAGCCTTTCCTTCATGAATTCAGAGCTTGTTTCTCTGTATCGCCTTTCCAGATTAGTGATCACTCCCTCGAAGGTGTGATCCATATGGGTCACCCGTCCCGTAGACCTGCTCGTATAATCGTACTTTAAATGACGATTCCCCGTTCCGTACAGAACCTCCTTCTTGAACCTTTCGGGAAGCTCCTTGAAAGGGAGGGAAAGGTCAACGCCGTGCTCCTTGGCGAGGACGCTTATCACCTGCCTGTAATATCCGGTGAATTCCATGGACGCGAATATGACGCTCAGGGCGCCTTTCGGTATGCTCAGGTCAGCATTTACGATCTTATCCGGCTTTAGCTTCTGAGTGAATCCCAGACCGTTACAGGTGGGACAGGCGCCGAATGGACCGTTGAAGGAGAACATTCTGGGTTCCGGATCCTCGATGCTTATGCCGTGTTCGGGACATGCCAGCTTAGTGGAGAAGACCTTCTCCACGTTCCTGTCGAACTCTGTGAACCGGACGGTAATCAGGCCTTCCCCCTGCTTCATGGCAAGCTCCACGGCTTCCGATATTCTTCCTTCCTGTCCGGGCTTTACCACTATTCGGTCTACGACTATTTCGATGGTGTGCTTAAGCTTTTTGTCCAGCTTTACTTCTTCCTCGTTCAAAAGCTTTATTTCACCGTCGACTCTGACTCTGGTAAAACCCTCTTTTCTTATCCTCTCAAGAATCTTCTCGTGTTCGCCTTTTCTCCGGCGAACCACCGGAGCCATGACCATCAGTCTGGAGCCTTCAGGCTCTTCCATGATGATGTCTACGATCTGATCCACGGACTGGCTGGTTATCGGTCTGCCGCAGACGGGACAGTGAGGGTGGCCGATTCGGGCGAACAGGAGTCTGAGATAGTCGTGGATCTCCGTTACGGTTCCCACTGTGGAACGGGGGTTCTTGCCGGTCGTCTTCTGATCTATGGAGATGGCGGGGGAAAGTCCCTCTATAGAGTCCACCTCCGGCTTTTCCATCTGTCCAAGGAACTGTCGGGCATAGGATGAGAGGCTTTCCACGTATCTCCTCTGCCCCTCCGCATAAATGGTATCGAAGGCCAGTGAAGACTTTCCGCTTCCGGAAAGACCGGTCAGTACCACTAA
This sequence comes from uncultured Oscillospiraceae bacterium, assembly GCA_964442135.1. Classification (GTDB taxonomy): domain Bacteria; phylum Bacillota; class Clostridia; order Peptostreptococcales; family Anaerovoracaceae; genus Avanaerovorax. The sequence goes on along the minus strand of CAYTYN010000001.1, from coordinate 14,896 downwards.
TTTGTCCCGTGGGATGGTTACGTTTATGTGTTTTAGATTGTTTTCTCTGGCACCCTCTACGATTATTTCGTTAGGCATTGAGTTACCCCTTTCAGTGTATTTTAAAGGCGGGCCTTATATTCGAATATCTGGTCCCTGAGCCGGGCGGCCCGTTCGAACTGCAGGCTATCCGCCGCTTGACGCATTTCCTTTTCCAGCTCAGCCACATAGTCCTTCAGCTCCTTACGGGTCATTTCCACAGGCTTCTTTCCCTTATGAGACGCCTCCTCCGCCGGCTTCGTAGCCTCGATGACCTGACGAACTGACTTTCTGACGCTGGCGGGAGTGATTCCGTGCTTTTCGTTGTATTCGGACTGGATTCGCCGTCGCCTGTCAGTCTCGTCCATGGCAGACTTCATAGCTTTGCTTATGTAATCGGCGTACATTATCACCCGGCCGTCTACATTTCTCGCGGCGCGGCCTATGGTCTGTATGAGGGAGGTTTCTGTCCTCAGAAATCCCTCCTTGTCCGCGTCGAGTATGGCGACGAGAGAGACCTCCGGTATATCCAGCCCCTCCCGCAAAAGGTTTATACCCACCAAGACGTCGAATTCACCAAGTCTCAGATCTCTGATTATCTCCAGTCTTTCCAGAGTGTCCACCTCGGAGTGGAGATACCTGACCCTTATTCCGGCCTTTGAAAGATAGTCGGTAAGATTTTCAGCCATTTTCTTGGTCAGGGTGGTCACGAATACACGATCTCCCTTTTCCACCGTCTTATTTATCTCACTTATGAGATCATCAATCTGGCCTTCGGTCTTACGCAAAGAAATAGGAGGATCCAGCAGTCCGGTAGGTCTTATGACCTGTTCCGCCGTCACGCCCCCGGCCTGCTCCTTCTCATAGTCGGCTAAGGTGGCGCTGACGAACACTATCTGATTGATGAGGCTGTTGAACTCATCGAATTTCAAAGGCCTGTTGTCCAAGGCGGAGGGCAGCCGAAAGCCGTAGTCCACCAGGGACTGCTTTCTGGATCTGTCGCCGGCGTACATAGCCCTCAGCTGGGGAAGCATGACGTGGGATTCGTCTATGATCACGAGAAAATCGTCGGGAAAGTAGTCTATTAAGGTATAAGGGCGGGTTCCGGGAGCCAGCCCGTTAATGTGGCGGGAATAGTTCTCTATGCCCTTGCACACGCCGATCTCACGAAGCATCTCCATGTCGTAGTGGGTTCTCTGCTCTATTCTTTGAGCCTCCAGAAGCTTTCCGCTGTCCTTAAACCACCGTATGCGCTCCTCCAGCTCCTCTTCTATGGTCATCAGAGCTCTTTCCATATTTTCCTTGGAGGTGACGTAGTGTGACGCCGGATAGATAGCCACGTGATTTCTCAGCCCGACTATTTCTCCGGTCAGCGGGTTCATCTCCTTTATGGACTCCACTTCATCACCGAACAGCTCCACTCTGATTCCATGATCCGAGCCTGCGGGGAAGATGTCTATAACGTCTCCTCTGACCCTGAAGGTACCCCTCTCAAAGACCATATCGTTTCTCGTGTACTGGATGTCCACTAACCGGCGAAGGATATCCTCTCTCGACTTCTCCATTCCCGGCCTGAGGGACAAAACCTGTTCCTCGTAGTCTACCGGACTTCCCAGTCCGTATATGCAGGAGACAGAGGCGACTATGATAACGTCCCTTCTCTCTGACAGAGCCGCCGTCGCCGAATGGCGCAGCTTTTCTATTTCATCGTTTATCTGTGAATCCTTTTCGATATAGGTATCTGTGGAAGGAACGTAGGCCTCCGGCTGATAGTAGTCGTAGTAGGAGACAAAATACTCCACCGCGTTATCAGGGAAGAATTCCTTGAACTCGCCGTGAAGCTGAGCTGCCAAAGTCTTATTGTGGGAGATGACTAGGGTCGGCTTCTGCACCTGCTCGATGATGTTGGCCATGGTGAAGGTCTTGCCTGAACCGGTTACGCCCATCAGAGTCTGGGCGCGTTTACCCTGCAAAATGCCCTTCGTCAGGGTCTCCACGGCCTGAGGCTGATCGCCGGTCATGGAAAAAGGGGCTTTTAAAACGAATTTATGCATAAGATGAAATACTCCTTGGTATGCAGTATTTAACTCTCAGAAACACAGGTGAAATCACATAATAAAATATACCACAGCAGGGCTGTTTTAGCAAACAGATGTTCTGATACGTGCAACGAACGGATTTTGCTTCACTTGCTTTGCAGCCGTGATAGTGTTATACTTTCGTTAACATTTTTCGGGAGATAAAACCGTAGAGATATGGAGGAGATTACAGAGAATTGGATAGATTGTTGGAAAAGGCTCGCCGCGTCTTAGATGAGGTGAATCAGGTAATTTTAGGAAAAGAGCAGGTTACAGAAGAGGTTTTGCTGGCCTTTCTGGCAGATGGACACGTTCTTCTGGAGGATATTCCGGGGGTCGGAAAGACGACTCTGGCTCTGGCATTTTCCAAAGCCATGGATCTGGATTTCAGACGAGTGCAGTTTACTCCGGATCTGATGCCGTCAGACCTGACCGGCTTCTCCATTTACCGAAGAGAAGAGGAGAGGTTCGTTTATCAGCCGGGGTGTGTATTTTGCAACCTGCTTTTAGCTGACGAGATAAATCGAACGTCTCCGAAGACCCAGTCTGCTTTGCTGGAGGTAATGGAAGAGAGACGGGTATCCGTTGACGGCGTAACCAGGGAGGTAGAGCCGCCGTTTCTCGTTATCGCCACGCAAAACCCCGCAGGGAGCGCAGGAACACAGCCCCTTCCGGAGGCACAGGTTGACCGATTCATAGTCACGGCGGCTCTCGGCTATCCGGATTTCGAGAATGAGCTGGAGCTGGCCATGGGAGAAGATGGGCGAAGCCGTGCTCAGCAGGTCAATCGGATTATCGGAAAAGAAGAATTACGGCAGATAAAGGAAGAGATCGACAAGATATATGTGAAAGAATCGGTATACCGATATCTGCTGGAGCTGATTACCGCCACCAGAACTCATCCTTATCTGGAACGGGGCGCCAGTCCTCGCGGAACCATCGGACTGGTAAATATGTCTAAAGCCATGGCATGGCTCCACGGGGAGAGGTATGTTACCCCCGAGAACGTGGAGGATCAGTTTATCTATGTGGTCTCCCACAGGGTGATATTAAACGGTGCGGCACGAATGGAAAAGGTGACCAAGCGGCAGATTTTGCAGGAAATACTGAGAAAGACCGGAAAACCGCCTATGGGAGAAAAATAGAATGGTAAGAACTTTAGGGTTTTCTCTGTTTATACTGATCACCTGGTATCTGGCCGCAATGTACCGCTATCCCGTTCTCCTGATTTTATTGGGAATTGAAGTGATACTCCTGCCCGTTTCCGTATTTTTCGCTTTCTTTTTCCGAAGGAGACTTCAGGTCAGGTTTTCTTCCAAGAGGAAAAATACCGTACAGGGAGAAAGAACGGACTGCCGGATTGAAGGTATATACAAAGGGGTATTGCCGGTAAGCCGTTTGCGATTGAAAATCAAAGTGTCTTATATCAGCGGTGAAAAGGGTCAGAGGAAGAAATTCTGGGGCAGCTGTGAGAGAGGGAAAAACGAGATGTCTTTTTCATTCTGGCCTCTCTACTGCGGAATTGTTTGGGTTCGGATGGAGGAGCTTCGAACCTACGACTATTTTTCCCTGTGCTCCGCAGGCAAGGATGCGAAGGATCACATGCAGGTAATCGTGTTCCCAAAGCCTTTGAAATTAAATATCCTCTCTTCCCCGCCGGAGCAAAGGGAGCTCTTGGATTCGGCGGAGAAGCTGGTCGGAAAAACCGAAGGGGGAAATTACGAGCTGCGGCGGATCAGAGAATATCAGCCGGGAGATCCTATCCGCCACATTCACTGGAATTTAAGCGCCAGAACGGACAGCATATGGCTGAAGGAATTCTATCATGAGAACCTCTCTGCCCCGTATGTAACCATAGAGCTTCAGGGAGCTAAGACCGGCCTGCCTCAGCGCAGCGCCTTTTACACTTTGATTTACGCATTGGTCACGGGATTGCAGGAGCATGCCTCATCGGTAATAGTGCAGTGGTTTGACAGGGAAAGAGAGATATGGCATGAGGAGACGGCTTCGGATGAGGATGAATGTCGGGATATTCTGGAGCTGCTGTATCCGGTGGAATGTGTGGGGATAGAAAAACGGGATACGGAGAAGGCCGGACGGATTCCGGAAAAAGAGGATTTCAGATTGAACCTGGATTTGGAATTGTTCGCGGGGGAGGATATAGTCCATCGGTTTTCTCCGGACAATCTGGAGGAGGAGATTACCCGAAGCTATTTTGTTCTGTAGTTTTAAAGAGGGGGAATCCATGAGACGAATAAAGGAGCTTTTTCTCATTGGCCGGAGAGCCAATCCAATCTTACCTCTGCTTATTTTGCTGCTGGGAGTCTCAGGAATTTTGCTTTTTCTGCGGGGCATAGAAGGAGTATATTACCCGGGATGGATAGTGTATTTATTTACAGTTCTGTTCAGCGCATTTCTTTGGTTCTCCTGGTCTGTTCGTGATCGAAAAAGAACTGTGTTTTGGCTCGGACTGCTTATTGTGACCCTTCCGTTCATAGGGTTAGCCGCCCTGAATTACACCGGCCTTGAAGCCGAGATTTCACATATCCTGAGATGTCTGAAGGGTGATGGAGGCGCAGAAACCATGGACATTACAGGAAGCGCTTTTTTGATCGGATATCTGGCGTCCCTTCTGCTGTTTACCATGGAGTTCATACTGAACTGGCATCCCGTTCTATGTCTGATTACAATGGCTCTGGTTTTCCTTTCTCCCCTTGCCGGTATACGGATTTCCGGCTGGGTGTTCCTCCTTTTGCTCCTGTTTCAAGGGACTTTCCTGATCGTTTTCCTCTTTCAAAGGATGGAAAGAGGGCGAAGGCTTCGGGGAGGGAGATCCATCTCCATCCTGTGGAAAAGCGTCGGACTTGCAGGAGCCTTCCTGATACTGGCTTTTTTCACAGTTGCCCCTTTCGCGCTTTCATACTCGGATACCCTGTATCAGGTTGTTTACGATGCTGAAGGGTATCTGTACCGATCTGTCATGAACCTGTCAGGCCGCACCGATAATCCTGTTACAGGAGGCACTGTCAGCGGAGGAAATAATTATCAGACGGGGACGGTACATCTGGAGCTGACAGCATCTCAGGCGCCTACGGAAACATTGTATCTGAAAGGGTTCACCGGAGGGGAATATACAGGAGGGGATTGGCTAAGCTCCACCGATGAGGAGATCTTCGAGGAAATGGAGAATTATCTCGGCTGGAGAGCGGAGGCCCTCTCCGCCATATATTACACCATGTATTTCACATTAAACGAGCTTACCTCGTCAGATGGTGATTCGGAGTCCATTTTCCTTCACATCTCCCACAGCAGCGGAAGCTATGAGTACATATATGCTCCCTATTACGGTCAGATCAACAGTGACTCGATTCTTGACGGCTGGAACCGTCAGACCGGCGAGTTTACAGGATATGGATACGATTACTATGAGCAGTCCGACATGCATATTGACTGGGATAACGTTCTTCCGGACTACGCCCAACTGGCGTGGGTGTGTCAAATCTTCCAAGACGCCTATATGGAAGAAATACAGGAGGCCTATACCCAAGTTCCGACGTACCTGCTGCCGCGACTCACTCAGCTGGTGGAGGACAACCCTTTAGATGATTTAGATGACATTACTGCGTTTATCCTATACACCCTGCACAGCAACGCCACATACAGTCTGACACCCGGCTGGGCGCCTTTAAACGAAGACATTGTGGAGTACTTTCTCTTTGAAGGCCAAACCGGATACTGCGTCCATTTCGCCGCAACAGCCACCCTCCTGTACCGTCTCTACGGGATTCCCGCCCGGTACGTAACCGGATATATGGTTGAACCGGAGAGCTTTCAGCTGCAGGATGACGGAAGCTACTACGCCGAGGTGACAGACGAATCCGCCCACGCATGGGTAGAAATTTTTCTGCCTGACTACGGATGGACGCCGGTAGATGTGACGCCGGCGTCCGATGGTTCCGCAGTGGCGTCTTATCCCGGGTTTGACAGCGAGAAATTGGAGCAGCTCCTTCAGGATAATGACTGGAATATGAACGTGCCGAGCCTGAGCGGAACGGAAATGGCTGAGACGGGACAAACAGGCGGAAATACGGAATATCTATCCATTCAGGAACAGCTGCAGAAAATCGACTGGGCACAGTACAAGGGCATGCTTTTAATTTTGGGAAGCTGCCTCATCTGTGTGGCGCTCCTCTCACCCCTGCTGCTGGATTACCGCAGGCTCAGGAAGTACAGAAGGATGAAGGGGATGAGTTATAGAAGGATCTTTGGCAGGCTTCTGGACATGCTTCACTGGTGCGGACTTCTCTCGGGAATGGACGGCACGGAAAAGGACTTTCAACAAAGGCTCATAGAGGCCGTTCCGGAGTGTGATGGGGAAAGGACGGCCGCCTTCCTGAAGAGGGTTAGAGAGGAAGCATACGGCCCCAATGTGCCATCAGATAAAGGCGACGACGGAGCTTTCCGGTATTACTGTGACGTGTCGAAGCTTTTATATGACAGACAGTCATTTTGGAAAAGGGTGAAATTCAGATATTTGAAGGGGTTCTAAAACGGTTTATATCCGGCCCTTATGGTGATTATTTCACTGTCAGGGGAAAGATGATCTCTATGGTGAAGATATTGCCGGATATCATAGCCCGTATACTGCCGCCGGATCTTTCCACCAGCCCTTTTGCTATGGAAAGGCCCAGCCCTGTGGAGCTGCCGCTTCTGGCGGAGTCTGATTTATAAAAGCGCCGGAACACCTTATCGGGATCCATATCTCCGGCCCCTGCGAATCGGTTGCTGCACCGGAAGAGGGCGGCGTCCGGTTCGCGCCGGGAAAGCTCCAGAGATATGTGATCTGTGCCGTGCTCTAAGGCGTTTTTTATTACGTTCTGCAGCGCACGCTTTACAGCCTCCGTGTTTGCCCATATCATCAGATCCTCTTCCAAGAAATCTATATTCGGTTCTATGCCGTGGCGGCGGAACTCGTCGTAGAAGGAGAACACAGTGTCCAGCACACACTCTGTAAAGCTGATCTCTGAGGATGTTATTTCGCAGCCTTCGCCTTCCAGCCGCGCATAGGTGAACAGCTCCTCCAGCATGTCCTTAAGGCTGGCTGTGCGGCTGCTTATTACTGCCATGTAGTGGGCTCTTTCCTCTTCGTCCTTCGCGTCTCCCAAAAGCTGCAGATATCCGTCGATGGACGTCAGAGGAGTTCTTATGTCGTGGGACAGATTCACAATAGTGTCTTTCATCTGCTCTTCTCTCTGTCTGGTCTCTTCCTCGACCTTTCGGGAATGATCGATCACGGCGTTGATTTCGTCGATGAGGGCATTTATCTCCTTAAACGGGATATTCTCCGTAAGCCTCATGGAAACAGGGTTTTCTCTCAGAAATACAAGCTGCCCGCAGATCCTTTTGATCTGCGAGCGATATGCGGTCCCTGTAATCAAGGCAACTGCTGCCAGAGCCGTGACGGCTATTGTTAAAATCGTCATCCCTTCATCTCCTAACGGATATCCGTTTTCTTCATTGCGATTGCGGAGAGCAGCACCGCCCCTATAGTGAAACCAGCTCCTACGATGGACGCCCTCAGCAATATGTCATGAGTGGAACCCGCCTCTGTCAAGGCCAGGTTTCCATATATGGTGTAAAGGTTGAGATCGAAGTCTGAACCCGAAGCGAGCTCCGATACGATTTTGTTTACCAGACTACACACGGGAATGAGGAAGCCGGTACTGATTAAAATCCCCGCCGTCATGCTGAGGGCTCTGCTCTTAGTAAGCTGACACAGGAACATTATTACCATGGCAAAGCCAAGGTGAAGCAGGTACTGGACAGCTACAAGCCTTACAAGGGCGGCAGCAGAGTCCAGGAACAAGTCGTTTCCCCAGAAAAACAAGCCGGTTACAACGATCGTTGCCGTGAAGAGGAGCATCATTATGAGGATCTGGACGGCAATGACCACGGCCTTGGCGAAGATCAGCTTTTCTCGGCGAGGAAAAAGGCCGGCTATGTTCTTTATGTATCCGTGTCTCTCCTCTGCGCCGGCAAAGGTAGAAGTGAATATGGCGATCAGGATGAGAACCAGTCCGCTCTTCACCTCCACACTGAGAAGGCTTCCTATCTCGATGCTTCCCGATGCCCAGTCTTCATCGGGAATGGCGGAGATGCCAAAGGATATGGCCTCCGCTTCTTCCTCCGATATGGTTATGCCGACCACATCGGTACCGTCGGTCGCCGCGGAAATCCCCTCCCTCATAAGCTGAATGTCGCTGTCGGTCATGTATATGGAGAAAATGCCCATAGCTATTATGAAGAGGACTGTGATATAGGTGATCTTGGAATGAAAGAGCCGGTAGAAGTGCATCCTTATCAGATTAAACATTTTTCCCACCTCCTGTCAGATTCAGATAGTAGTCCTCTAAAGCCACGTTTTTCACGGCCATGCTCAAGGTTCGCACATTGTTTTCAGACAGAGCCATGGTAATATCGCCGCTCATATCCAGATGATGAAAGATGTGAATGGTGTCCTTATCCACGGCTTTGTATTGGGTAATCCCCATGGTATCCAGGATGGTGCAGGCCTTGGCTGCGTGATCCACCCGCAGTTCTATACGTTCCCCGCACTCTGAGCGCAGCTCTTCTTCGGTCATCTCCTTCAGAAGCATACCGCCGTTTATTATTCCGTAATCGGTGGCGATTTTGGACAGCTCCTCCAGTATATGGCTGGATATGATGAAGGTTATATGCCTTTCTCGATTCAGGGCTTCCACCGTTTCCCGAATCTCGGCAATGCCCTGAGGGTCCAGTCCGTTTATAGGCTCGTCCAGAACCACTATGTCCGGACTTCCCACCATGGCAAGGGCTATGCCCAGCCTTTGCTTCATACCCATAGAGAAATTCTTTACCTTCTTGTTTCCCGTATGAGAAAGGCCCGCTATGCTGAGAAGCTCCTCTATCTCGTTCCTTCTGCGAACGCCCATGGCGAGACATTTCAGCTTCAGATTTTCCCTCGCGCTCATGGCGGGATATACTCCCGGATTTTCGATCAGAGCGCCGATTCTCGACATGCATGGCTCAGAGGACCTTCCCTCGCGGCCGAAAATGGAAACCGTACCGGAGGTAGGCGTGGCAAGGCCGCTTATCATCTTCATCAGAGTAGTTTTACCGGCGCCGTTTCTGCCTATGAGGCCGTATATACTGCCTTGACGCACGTGCAGGCTTACAGAATCAACTGCCTTATGCCTGCCGTACCGCTTCGTCAGAGCATCCGTCTGAAGTATGTATTCCATATATTTATCATCCCCTTTCTTTTACACTGCTATTGTAGCGAACAGATCTCAAGTAATCGCAAAGCAATGTTTAAGAAAAGTTAAAGATTTTTCGCCATGCGAAAGCCTATGCCCCAAACGGTCTCTATGTACTCCTCGTCGGAAACCTCCTTCAGCTTCCTTCGGATATTGCTTATGTGGACGTTGACGGTTTTATCTTCTCCTATATAATACTCGTCCCACGCGTAATCGTATATCTCCTGCTTGGAGGAGATCTTGGAGGGATTTATCATCAGCAGCTCAAGGATCTTAAACTCCTGTCCTGTAAGGCGGATATCCCTTCCTCCTGCCGTAACCGTGCGGTCTGAGGGATTGAGAACCAGATCCTTATACTTTAAAACAGGAGCGTTTCCTCTTCGGGTGCTGTGTCTGATCTGAACGGCGACTCTGGCGAGCAGCTCCTGTATGGCAAAAGGCTTTGTCAGGTAGTCGTCGGCCCCTGAGGAGAGAAGATCAACCTTACTCTCCAGGCTGTCTTTGGCGGATATAACTATGACAGGGATGTTTTGCTTTTCCTTAAGCTTCGGCAAAAGGGCTTCTCCCGCTAGACCCGGCAGCATCAGATCCATTACGGCCAGGGAATACTGATATCTGTCCAGGTAGAGAAGGCTTTCCGTTCCTGAAAAAGCTTGGCTTAGGGAGTATCCGGCTTTTGTCAGGGCCTCGGCGATCATGTTGTTTATTTCCGTATCGTCTTCTATTATCAAAATCTTATTCATAGGTTTCCTTTCTCCCGCTTAAGCCTTTAGTGCTTTGGAATTTAGCGCTTTGGAATATGTAAAAAGGGACGGCCCGATAATAGGGCTGCCCCGTTTAAATAGCCGGCTATGGGATCTATTTTTTGCCTGAGCAGTTGAGAACGTTGTGAATCTTGTGGCGTACCATGCGCTCTATGGCGTCTCTTCCCGGTCCCAGATACTTTCTCGGATCGAATTCCTCCGGATGCTCGGAAAGAACTCTCCTGATCTCAGCCGTCATGGCCAGTCTCAGATCGGTGTCGATGTTAACCTTGCATATGCCGTACTTAGCCGCTTCGGTGATCATCTCCTCCGGAACTCCCTGAGCGCCCGGTATCTCCCCGCCGAATTCGTTGCATCTGTCCACGAATTCCCTGAGGACGGAGGAAGCGCCGTGAAGAACTAAAGGAGTATCAGGGATGAGAGCGTGGATCTTCTTCAGTCTCTCGAAATCCAGATAAGGATCTCCCTTGAACTTATATGCCCCGTGGCTGGTGCCTATGGCAATGGCCAGAGAATCCACTCCCGTCCTCTCCACGAATTCAGCCGCTTCATCAGGATCGGTAAAGGTGGCGGATCTGGCGTCTACCTTGATGTTATCCTCTACTCCGGCCAGCTTTCCCAGCTCGGCCTCAACTACCACTCCGTGGGCATGGGCGTATTCAACCACTTCCTTAGTGAGGGCGACATTCTCTTCAAAGGGATGCTTAGAGCCGTCGATCATAACGGATGTGAATCCGTCGTCTACGCACTTCTTGCAGATATCGAAATCCTCGCCGTGATCCAAGTGAAGAGCCACGTCCACTCCTGTGTCGGCTATGGCGGCTTCTACCAGTCTGATAAGATATGCAGGCTTAGCATACTTCCGGGCTCCCGCGGATACCTGGAGTATGAGGGGAGCGCTCTCGGCCTGAGCCGCATCGACGATACCCTGGATTATTTCCATGTTATTAACGTTGAATGCTCCGATGGCGTAATCATCGTTAAGAGCTTTCGCGAACATTTCCTTGGTGGATACTAATGCCATTATAAACCTCCTGTGATTAAATCGGTGTCTCTAAGACGTAACTCTTCCCGCTATGTCGGCCTTGGTCATGCCGGCTCTGAAGAGGTAGGTCGCGGCCATTATGTTTTCCGAAGAGTACCCGGATGATTCGCATACCGTGACAAAATCGTCATAGGAATCGAAAAGTCCCGCTGATACAAGGGCGTTGACGGCGTTGGTAGCGCTGCCGCTCGGAACGGTTACCGTAACATCCTGTGTCAGCACTCCGTCTTCCATTATACTCGAGGAGGACTGGGAAGTATCTTCTTCGCCGTCTTCCTGATCGGAGGATTCGGAGGCGTCCGATTCATCATCTTCTCGGTCAGATGCTTCTGAATCCTCGCCGGCGTTGGCGGCAGTGTACTCAGCGGTGTCGGAAGCGTTGCTTTCCGCCACGATAGTGGAAGGATATGCCATTATCACCTCTACTCTCCAGAAGATAATGCCTCCCGCCAAGACCAGTATTAAAAGAGCGACGAGGATATCGTTTTTATCGTAAAAAAAATCCTTCAGGAACTTCAAAAATACCACTCTCCTTTTCCCCTTAGGTATTTTTGCCTATACACATATAATTTAACATATATCGTCACGATAAACAAATAATTTTTGATTTATCATAGTCGCTGATGTATAATAATTCCCATGGTAAATATCGAGATTGGAAGAAACGAAGCGGGCCAAAGACTGGACCGATTCCTGAAAAAATATCTGGCCGACGCGCCTTTGTCATATATATACAGAGCTATAAGGAAGGATGTAAAAGTAAACGGCAAGAGAAAGCAGGGGGACGCCATCCTGGAGGAAGGGGACCAAGTGACCCTTTACATAAGCGATGAGAATCTTGAAGCCTTTATCAGGAAGAAGAGGGGCGGAAAGGCGAAAAGGCAGTTTAAGATAGCTTACGAAGACGAAAATATTATAGCGGTGGAAAAGCCCCGCGGTCTCCTGACTCACGGGGACAGTACGGAGAAGAAAAACCATCTGGCCAATCAGGTCATAGACTACCTTATAGATACGAAAGGCTACGATCCTCGGACAGAGCGAACCTTCACCCCCGCTCCGGTGAACAGGCTGGACAGAAATACCACAGGACTGGTGCTGTTCGGAAAGAACGGGCCGGCGCTTCGGGAGCTGAACCGTACCGTCAGGGAGCGAACAGCTATAAGCAAGTACTACCTTACCGTTACGGCGGGAGAGATGAAAAGGCCTTTAGCTCTGAATGACCGAATGGTAAAGGATCGGGAGAAAAACATGGTTCTGCTGACAGGGGAGGAAAGGGGAAAGTCCATGGAAACCGTGGCAAGACCCCTAGCCGCAGGTGACGGATTTTCTCTGGTGGAGGTGGAGATACTGACGGGGAGGACTCATCAGATCAGAGCACAGCTGGCAAAGGCCGGTTTTCCCCTCATCGGAGATCCTAAGTACGGCGACGGCAGGATAAACCGAGATGTAAGGATCCGGTTCGGACTGAGCTCTCAGCTGCTTCACGCTTGCAGAATCAGCTTCGGAAGGACCGAGGGCGTCCTCGCATATCTGGAAGGCGTAGAGATAACTGCCGACCTTCCTGATGACTTCCGGCGGATAGTTGAGAGCATATTCGGGAAGGAAGTGAGCTGTCAGCCGTACAGGTCCTGACCCCTGAGCAGGGCAGGCCTCGTCGGGAATCCATACGAGCAGACAGATTTAGACAGACGGAAAAAGGGGAGAGGCTAAGTGAACGAATTAGGGCGCAGATCTAAGAGAATAGCCGAGGAGAAGGCGGCGAGAAAGGAAAAGAATTCTAAGAAGAGAGCCGCTTTCGAGTGGATCAGGGATATAGTCATAGCCGTTATGGTCGCTTTGGTGGTAATAAACTTCGTAACCCCTACTTTCGTAGAGGGGAACTCCATGGAGCCCAACCTTCACGACGGGGACTACCTCATTATGAGCCGGCAGTCATACAAGCTTTTGGGCGGGGAACCTGAGTACGGCGACATAGTAGTGGTTCGCTCGTCTCTTGAAGATGAAGACGGCGAGGAAAAGCTTATCATAAAGAGGATAATCGGTCTGCCGGGAGACGAGATAACCATAGAGAACGGAAAGGTTTACGTTAACGGAGTGGAGCAGGACGACAGCTATACCAAAGACGGCGTCACTGACGGCGCCATAGAGGGTCTTATCGTACCCGATGATTCCGTATTCTGCCTGGGTGATAACAGGCTGAACAGCAAGGACAGCCGTTCTTCAAGCGTAGGGTGCATACCAATGGATGATATATTGGGAAAAGTGGTTTTCAGAATCCTTCCTATCAGCGATTTCGGTTTCATATACAACCCTTATGACGACGAGTAGCAGAGGGATGATATTATGGCAAAGAGAGAAAAGAAGCCGGTGGCCAATAACAAGAAGGCACGCCACGACTATTTCATAGAAGAGACCTATGAGGCAGGGATAGTCCTTACAGGCACCGAGATAAAGTCAGTAAGGGCCGGCAAGGTCAGTATAAAGGAAAGCTACGCTAAGATAGACAATCGAGGGGAGTTGTTCCTTTACGGAATGAACATCAGCCCTTACGAGCAGGGAAATCGGTTCAACGTAGACCCCGTTCGCCCGAGGAAGCTTTTGCTCCACAAGCGGGAGATCATGAAGCTTTTGGGCGCTATAACCCGCGACGGCCTCACCTTGGTGCCGCTGACGATGTATATCAATGAAGACGGCAGGGCAAAGGTAGAGCTTGCCCTCGCCCGAGGCAAGAAGAACTACGACAAGCGGGAGACCATGGCGAAAAAGGACGCGGCACGAAGAATAGACAGAGCCATGAAGCAGCGTTATTGATAGGATTTGACAAATCTCCGTTATGGTATATAATCAAGGCGTAAGACAGGCGAACGTAAACGTGGTTCGTAAGAACCGCAACGAGGCCGGCCTTTAATAGTTTCGACATATATGGGGATGTAAAGGTTTCGACGGGGGTGTAGAAGCCGGATAAGCGAGCCGTAGCTGCCAGGTCTACGTTAAAAATGGCACGTTTAAATATAAACGCTAAAAATAATACTAAACTCGCATTTGCTGCTTAATTAACGCAGCCCGCGTGTCAGCTCCGGTTTACCTGTAGGCCGGAGGTCTGGCAACGACTATACAGGAAAACTCTGGGAGAGCTCCCGGTATCTCAGAGGAACTACGGGATAGCGGAATCACGAGCCTGCTGATGGGCGCCGATCTTCTGCGAAGCCTAAATCATCAGCTGCGCTCGGAGAAAATCCGGTGGAAATGCTTTCGGACAGGAGTTCGATTCTCCTCATCTCCACCAGAGTAAGAAGCGTCGAACTATTCTTTTACAAGAATGAGTTTGCGTTTGTGTACAGGTTTAAGGACGCCTGATGGCGTCCCCAGACCGTAGACAAAAGTCCGGCTTCAAGGAGAGAGGCCGGACTTTTGTCTACAGTCTGTACTCTATTCTTTTTGTAAATAACGAACTCTTAAGTTGTTCCTTGTTGAATGTCTTTGCATATTTTGAATATGGGATACTTCTTACATCAAGTAAGTAATTTATCTCAAATTTTTTTAACAAATTTACAAAATATTCAAACTCATGTCGGGAATGACCAATAGTATATAACAATCCCATTTTCACACCTCCTTAATATCATTTTGTAGCCGTGCGCAAAACTCTACTTTTCTCTTGTTTTCGTTCAATATAATTTTATAGATTTTAGATTT